>NZ_JBHYPZ010000006.1:0-147625 GCF_042746485.1 Streptomyces sp. NPDC058751
GGTTGATAGGCCAGATCTGGAAGCCCGGTAACGGGTGGAGGTGACTGGTACTAATAGGCCGAGGGCTTGTCCTCAGTTGCTCGCGTCCACTGTGTTGGTTCTGAAACCACGAACAACCGTCGTAGCCGTCATGGCCTCGGCTCCGGTTGACAGTTTCATAGAGTTTCGGTGGTCATAGCGTGAGGGAAACGCCCGGTTACATTCCGAACCCGGAAGCTAAGCCTCACAGCGCCGATGGTACTGCAGGGGGGACCCTGTGGGAGAGTAGGACGCCGCCGAACAAATTTTAGAGAGCTGGTCCCCGAACTTCGGTTCGGGGACCAGCTCTTTTTCGTTTGGTTTCACTTGAAGTTCACGTTGCGCGACCAACCTCTCCATCATGAGTACTGCTGCAATGCTCAGGGCCGCGGGTGTCGGAGCCGGTGACGAGGTCGTCGTTCCGGCCTTCGGGAACGTGGAAGTCGCCGAAGCCGTCACCCGGGCCGGCGCAACGGTCGTCTTCGCCGACATAGACCCGGTGACGTATTGCCTCGACCCTGACGCGGTGGAAGCGGTCGTAACTCCCCGGACGGCGGCGCTCGTCGTCGTGCACCGCTTCGGGCGGACGGCCGACATGGCGCGGCTGCGGGAGCTGGGGCAGCGGCATGAAGTCCTGGTGCTGGAACAGGGTGAGTCCGAGGCGCCGTACGACGAGATCGCGCAGCGCAGGGAGCGGGCCGCCTACCTCGACGGCCGGCTCAGGGGCGTACGCACACCGCTCAGCGGCGACGGACACACCTACCAGCAGTACGTCGTACGGGTGCCCGGCAACGGGCGTCCGGACCGCGACGCCTTCGCTCGTGCCGTACGGGCCAGGGGAGTCGAGTGCCGGGTGCCGGTGAAGACGCCGGTGCACCGCATGCCCGGGTTCCGTCGCGACGTACAGCTTCCCGAGACCGAGCGGGCCGCCGACGAGACCCTTTCGCTGCCCGTGGACGGGACGTTGACCAAGCGCGAGATGCAGCGGATCGTCTCCGCCTGCAACGCGCTCGGCGGGCTGCTGCAACCGGCCTTCTGATCAGGGCCGGACTGGTTGGGAGCACGGCCCAATTCAGGGTATGATCTCTCTTGTTGGCGCGAGGGAAACCTCGAAAGCGACAGGCCCCCCTAGCTCAGTCGGCAGAGCGTCTCCATGGTAAGGAGAAGGTCAACGGTTCGATTCCGTTGGGGGGCTCAGAAAGAAAGGCCTCCGCCCTTGTGGGCGGGGGCCTTTCGCATGTCCTGGGTCGGACGGAACCCGGCTCCCGGGAGACAGGTCCCGGGAGCGTCGGTCGTCGGGTCAGTCCGTGGGGAGGCCGGGGACGCGCATCGCCAGGATCGCCATGTCGTCCGACGGGGCGTCGGAGGCGAAGCGTTCGACCGCGCGCATGATGCGCGCGGCGACCGCGCCGGCCGTCAGCCCCGTGCACGTGGTGAGGACGTCCGCGAGGCCGTCGTCGCCGAGCATGCGGGTGCCCTCGCGCCGCTCCGTGACGCCGTCCGTCACGCACAGCAGGACGTCGCCCGGATCGAGCGTCACCCGCTGCTCGTACAGCTCCAGGTCGTCCATGACACCGAGGAGCGGCTGCGGTTCGGCGGCCGGCTCGACCGTGCCGTCCTGGCGCAGGCGCAACGGGAGCGGATGGCCGGCGCAGACGACCTTCAGGACGGCGCTCCCGTCCTCCTGGGGCCACAACTCGCCGTAGAGGAGCGTCAGGAAGCGGCTGCGGGCGCCCTCGTCGAGGATCGCGGAGTTCAGCCGCTCCAGGACCGCGGGGCCGTCGTAACCCTCGCGGGCCAGCAGGCGCAGTGCGTGCCGGGCCAGACCGGTGACCGCCGCCGCCTCCGGGCCCGTACCGCAGACGTCGCCGATGGCGAAGCCGTACGCGCCGTCACGGATCGGGAAGAGGTCGTAGAAGTCGCCGCCGACCTCGTTGCCCTCGCCGGCCGCGCGGTAGATGACCTCGACCTCGACGCCCTCGATCTGGGGGAGTTCCGGGGGCAGGAGGCTGCGCTGGAGGGACTGGCTGATGGCCGTGCGCTCCGAGTACAGGCGGGCGTTGTCCAGGGCGAGGGCCGCTCGCCGGGAGAGGTCCTCGGCCAACTCCAGGATCTCCTGGCGGAAATGCTCGTCCGAGGGCTTGCCGAGGGTCAGCATGCCGATGACACGGTTGCGGGCGACCAGGGGAAGGACGACGGTCTCGCCGCCGACCGCCGCGGCCGTCGCCAGCGTCGGGCCGATGCCCGAGCCCATCGACGGCTGCCCGCCGAGGCCCAGGCTGCGCATGGAGGTCCGCAGGGCGGCGTCGTGGGCGGCCGCCGCCGGAGCCGACCAGACACGGGCGCCCGGGGTGGGCACCGGGTCCGGCGGGGCGATCTTCGACAGCAACGCCTTGAGGCCGTCGATGAGTTCCTCGTCCTCGTGCAGGACGTACGAGAGGTAGGGGTCGGAAGCCTGGTCGGCGATCGTGTACACGGCGCACCAGGTGGCCAGGGTCGGGACCGTCATCTGGGCCATGAGGGCGAGCGTCTGGTCGCGGTCCAGGGTGCCTGCGAGCAGGTCGGACGCCTCGACGAGGAACGACAGCGAACCGCGGCGCAGACGTTCCAGCTCGCCGAGGCGGGCCGACTCCACCGCGAGGGCGATGCGGTCGGCGGCGAACTGGAGGCGCAGGGCCTCCTCGTTGGAGTAGCGTCCCGGCGATTCGGCCGCGACGCCGAGTGAGCCGGTGAGGCGGCCCTCGACCTTCAGCGGGACCGTGACGACCGAGCGCATGCCGGTGCCGCCGAGGAGGGGTACGGCGCCGGGGACGAGGGTCAGGTCCTCGTGGACGGCGGGCATCCGGGCCGAGCCGTAGCGGCCGGGGCCCGCCTCGACGGGGACGCGGGCGAAACGCTGGCGCGCGGAGGGCAGGCCCGTGGAGGCGCGTACCTCCAACTCCGTCTCGTCGTCGGTCGCGAGGAGCAGGAAGGCGGAGTCGCCGTCGAGCATGTCGCGGGCGCGTTCCACCGTGCGCTGGAGGAGGCCGTCGAGGTCGTCCGGGGCCGGGGAGCCGATGAAGACCTCGAACGGGTCGGCGGCCTGGCCCTCCGCGTGGGCGCCCGTGTCGGCGGCGGGTCCGCGCAACGGGGTCTGCAGGACGGCGCGTTCGTGGTCGCGTACGAGGAGGCAGACGGTGGAGGGCTCGCCGCTCGTGTCACGGACCCGCAGGTGCGAGGCGTACACAGGTGTGACGCGGCCGTCGGCGCAGCGGACGCCGTAACTGCCTTCCCAGCGCGAGAGTTGGAGGGCTTCGGCGATGCCGGTGCCGGTGCCGGGGGTGTGCGGCCAGGCCGCGAAGTCGGTGAGCGGTTTGCCGGTGACCTGCTCGGCCGAGTACCCGAAGAGCTCCTCGGCGTCCTCGTTCCAGGCGTTGACGGCGCCGGTGCGGTCGATCTGGACGACCGCGACGCGCACGCGGCCGTCGGCCAGGGGGAGGAGGTCGGCGGGGAGGGAGGGGCCGGCGGCGCGGGTGCCGATCACGCGCTCGGGGAGGTCGAGCTGGAACCAGACCCGCTTGTGGGTGGGCGTGTAGTCGACGCCCCAGCGGCGGGCCAGGGCCGCACAGAGCTGGAGGCCGCGGCCGCCCTCGCGGTCGGGGCTGCCCATGTTGACGGCCGTGGCCTGGAGCGGGATCTCGCGTTCCGGGTAGCGGTCCGCCACCTCGACGCGTACGCCGTCGTCGCTGCGCAGACACAGGACGTCGGCGGAGGTGCCCGCGTGGACGACGGCGTTGGTGACCAGCTCGCTGGTCAGAACGACGGCGTCGTCGACGATGTCGGCGAAGCCCCAGCCCTGGAGGGTGTCCCGGACGAACGAGCGGGCGGTCGCGACGGACCGTCCCACGGGTTCGAAACTGGCGGCCGCGCGCGCGGTGATCACTGAACTCCCTGTCCGGTCGTCGGCGGCATGCGGGGTTCCGAGGCCGGCCCGCTCCTGCGTGGGCAGAGTGTGGTGCCCTGTCGGCCGGGGATCCTGGGGTGTCCCCCCGGGATGCAGTCCGGTGGTCATGGTGCGGTGCCCCTCCGATGCCTGCCCGCTCGTACTCGTGCCACCGCCCAGGCCGGACGGGACCGGCACGGCTGGACAGCCGCTTGCAAGGTTACTTACCTTCGCGGCCCCCGCGGATGCGGGTCGCGGGTGTTTCCGTCTTGAAGAGTGCGGTGTTTACGTTCGGGCGGACGCGTGGGAGCGCCTCCGGCCAGGGCCGGAGGATTGTCCCGTGGGTGTGCGGACGATGTGCGAAGCTGCCGAACTGTTATGGCCTGGTTGGGCCGGGGTGAAACACTGGGCAGGTTCCAGGAGAAGGTCCGGGCAGGTCGCACGCCTCCCGCGCACCACGGAGAAGAAGTACCCGAGCAGAAGCAGAAGTGCCGAGTAGAAGTACCCGAGTACGCCGAGCAGTATCGGTCGACCCTTGCGGAGGGACACAGTGGAGTCTGGCGCAGCGACGCGGGGCGGTAGGGCGCGCGCGAAAGGCGGACAGTCCCTGAACAGCGGGCGCACACCGCGCAACGGCACCACCGAGGTGGACACGGCGGCCCTGAACCGGCTGCTGGCGGCCCTGGTGTCGATGAGGGACGGCAACTTCCGCAAGCGGCTCACTGTTTCCGGTGACGGCGTGATGTCCGAGATCTCGGCCGTCTTCAACGAGGTGGCCGACCGGAATCTGCATCTGACGGGTGAACTGTCGCGGGTACGGCGCGTGGTGGGCCGTGAGGGCAAGCTCACGGAGCGGCTGGAGGCGGGCACGGGCGAAGGCGCCTGGGCGGCGGCGATCGACGCGTCGAACGCGCTGGTGGACGATCTCGTACGGCCCGTCTCCGAGGTCGGCCGGGTACTGTCCGCTGTCGCGGAGGGCGACCTGTCGCCCCGCATGGACCTGCGGGCGCAGGCGGCGGACGGGAACGGGCATCCGCTGCGCGGTGAGTTCCTGAAGGTCGGCCGGACCGTCAACAACCTGGTGGACCAGTTGTCGACGTTCACCGACGAGGTCACCCGGGTGGCCAGTGAGGTGGGCACCGAGGGCAAGCTGGGCGGACAGGCCCGGGTCCGCGGTATGTCCGGGTCGTGGAAGGACCTGACGGACTCGGTCAACACGATGGCGTACCGGCTCACCGCTCAGGTGCGTGACATCGCTCTCGTGACCACGGCGGTCGCCAAGGGTGACCTGTCGCGGAAGGTCACCGTCCATGTGGCCGGCGAGATGCTGGAGCTGAAGAACACCGTCAACACGATGGTCGACCAGCTCTCCTCCTTCTCCTCCGAGGTGACACGCGTCGCCCGCGAGGTGGGTACGGAGGGCGAGCTGGGCGGTCAGGCGCAGGTGCCCGGTGTGGCCGGCGTGTGGAAGGACCTCACCGATTCGGTGAACCTCATGGCCGGCAACCTGACGGCCCAGGTGCGCGGGATCGCGCAGGTGACCACGGCCGTCGCGAACGGTGACCTGTCGCAGAAGGTGACCGTCTCCGCACGGGGCGAGGTCGCGCAGCTCGCCGAGACGATCAACCAGATGACGGAGACGCTGCGGACGTTCGCCGACGAGGTCACCCGCGTCGCCAACGAGGTCGGTGGCGAGGGCAGGCTCGGCGGTCAGGCGAACGTGCCGGGGGCGGCGGGAACGTGGAAGGACCTGACGGACTCGGTCAACACGGTCTTCCGGAACCTGACGACGCAGGTGCGTGACATCGCGGCCGTGACGACGGCGGTGGCCAGCGGCGATCTGTCGCAGAAGGTCAGTGTCCAGGTCGCCGGCGAGATGCTGGAGCTGAAGAACACCGTCAACACGATGGTCGACCAGCTCTCGTCGTTCGGTGTCGAGGTCACGCGCGTGGCGCGCGAGGTCGGTGTCGAGGGCGAACTGGGCGGCCAGGCCCAGGTACCGGGAGTGGCGGGCACCTGGAAGGACCTGACGGACTCCGTCAACACGGCGTTCCAGAACCTGACCGGTCAGGTGCGCAACATCGCCCAGGTGACGACGGCGGTCGCCAACGGCGATCTGTCGCAGAAGGTCACCGTCGAGGTGGCCGGCGAGATGCTGGAGCTGAAGGTCACCGTGAACACCATGGTGGACCAGCTGTCCAGCTTCGCCGACCAGGTGACGCGGATGGCCCGGGACGTGGGCACGGAGGGCCGGCTCGGCGGTCAGGCCCGGGTGGACGGGGTGTCCGGCACCTGGAAGGAACTCACGGACTCCGTCAACTTCATGGCGGGGAACCTCACTTCGCAGGTGCGGCAGATCGCCCAGGTGACCACGGCGGTGGCGCGCGGTGACCTGTCGCAGAAGATCGACGTGGACGCGCGCGGCGAGATCCTGGAGCTGAAGAACACCATCAACACGATGGTGGACCAGCTCTCCGCGTTCGCCGACCAGGTGACGCGGGTGGCCCGGGACGTGGGTACGGAGGGCCGGCTCGGCGGTCAGGCGCAGGTGCCCGGCGTCGCCGGTGTGTGGCGCGACCTGACCGACTCGGTGAACGGCATGGCCGGCAACCTCACCGCCCAGGTGCGCAACATCGCGCAGGTCGCGACCGCGGTGGCGCGCGGTGACCTGTCGCAGAAGATCGACGTGGACGCGCGCGGCGAGATCCTGGAGCTGAAGAACACCCTCAACACGATGGTGGACCAGCTCTCGAACTTCGCCGAGCAGGTGACGCGGGTGGCCCGCGAGGTGGGCACCGAGGGAATCCTCGGCGGCCAGGCCGAGGTGCAGGGTGTCTCGGGCACCTGGAAGGACCTCACCCAGTCCGTGAACTTCATGGCCAACAACCTGACCAGCCAGGTGCGCAACATCGCCGAGGTCACGACCGCGGTCGCCATGGGCGACCTGTCCAAGAAGATCACCGTCGACGCCCGGGGCGAGATCCTCGAACTGGTCACCACCGTCAACACGATGGTGGACCAGCTGTCGTCGTTCGCCGAGCAGGTGACCCGGGTGGCCCGCGAGGTGGGCACCGAGGGAATCCTCGGCGGCCAGGCGCGGGTGCCCGGCGTCACGGGCATCTGGAAGGACCTGAGCGACAACGTCAACCTGATGGCCTACAACCTGACCATGCAGGTGCGGAACATCTCGCAGGTGGCGGCGGCCGTCGCCAACGGAGACCTGACCCGCACGGTGACGATCGAGGCGCGCGGTGAGGTCGCTCAGCTCGCCGACACGTTCAACACCATGGTGAAGACGCTGAGTTCGTTCGCCGAGCAGGTCACCAAGGTGGCCCGCGAGGTGGGTACGGACGGCATCCTCGGCGGCCAGGCGCACGTCCCGGGAGTCGCGGGGACGTGGAAGGACCTCACCGAGTCGGTGAACGGGATGGCGTCCAACCTGACCGGCCAGGTGCGCAACATCGCGATGGTCACCACGGCCATCGCCAAGGGCGATCTGACCAAGAAGATCGACATCGACGCGCGCGGCGAGATCCTGGAGCTCAAGACCACCATCAACACGATGGTCGACCAGCTCTCGTCGTTCGCGGAGGAGGTCACCCGGGTCGCCCGTGAGGTGGGCACGGAGGGGCAGCTGGGCGGTCAGGCGCGGGTCCGTGACGTCGACGGCACCTGGCGCGACCTGACCGAGTCGGTGAACGAGATGGCCGGGAACCTGACCCGGCAGGTGCGTGCCATCGCGCGCGTGGCGACCGCGGTCACCCGCGGCGACCTGAACCTGAAGATCGACGTGGACGCCTCCGGTGAGATCCAGGAACTCCAGGACTACATCAACAAGATGATCGCCAACCTGCGCGACACCACGATCGCCAACAAGGAGCAGGACTGGCTGAAGGGCAACCTCGCCCGCATCTCCGCGCTGATGCAGGGCCGCCGCGACCTCGACGACGTGGCCTCGCTGATCATGAGCGAGCTGACGCCGGTCGTCTCGGCCCAGCACGGCGCGTTCTTCCTCTCGATGCCGCTGGTCGACGGCAAGGACGCGGGCACCGAGGACGAGGAGGCGTACGAGCTGCGCATGCTCGGGTCGTACGGTTACTCGATGGGCTCCATGCCGACGTCGTTCCGGCCCGGTGAGGCGCTGATCGGGACGGCCGCGCAGGAGAAGCGCACGATCCTCGTGGAGAGCGCGCCGAGCGGCTACCTGAAGATCTCCTCCGGGCTCGGCGAGGCGCCTCCGGCCCAGGTCATCGTGCTTCCGGTGCTCTTCGAGGGAACCGTGCTCGGTGTCATCGAGCTGGCGTCGTTCACGCCGTTCACGCAGATCCAGAAGGACTTCCTGAACCAGATCGCGGAGATGATCGCGACGAGCGTCAACACCATCTCGGTCAACACCAAGACGGAGGTGCTGCTGCGGCAGTCGCAGGAGCTCACCGAGCAGCTGCGGGAACGTTCCGCGGAGCTGGAGAACCGGCAGAAGGCGCTCCAGGACTCGAACGCGGAACTGGAGGACAAGGCCGAGCTGCTGGCCCAGCAGAACCGCGACATCGAGGTCAAGAACACCGAGATCGAGGAGGCGCGGCAGGTCCTGGAGGAGCGCGCCGAGCAACTCGCGGTCTCCATGCGCTACAAGAGCGAGTTCCTGGCGAACATGTCGCACGAGCTGCGGACGCCGCTCAACTCGCTGCTGATCCTCGCCAAGCTGCTCGCCGACAACGCGGACACGAACCTCACGCCGAAGCAGGTCGAGTTCGCCGAGACGATCCACGGCGCGGGTTCCGACCTGCTCCAGCTCATCAACGACATCCTCGACCTGTCGAAGGTCGAGGCGGGCAAGATGGACGTGTCGCCGACCCGTATCGCGCTCGTCCAGCTCGTCGACTACGTGGAGGCGACGTTCCGTCCGCTGACCGCGGAGAAGGGGCTCGACTTCTCCGTACGGGTCTCGCCGGAGCTGCCCGCCACGCTGCACACCGACGAGCAGCGGCTCCTCCAGGTGCTGCGCAACCTGCTCTCCAACGCGGTGAAGTTCACCGACTCCGGGGCGGTCGAGCTGGTGATCAGGCCCGCCGGGGCGGACGCGCCGGTGGCCATCAGGGAACAGCTCCTGGAGTCGGGGGCGCTGCGGGACGCGGACGCCGACCTGATCGCGTTCTCCGTGACCGACACCGGCATCGGGATCGCGGCCAGCAAGATGCGGGTGATCTTCGAGGCGTTCAAGCAGGCGGACGGCACGACGAGCCGCAAGTACGGCGGCACGGGGCTCGGGCTCTCCATCTCGCGGGAGATCGCGCGGCTGCTCGGCGGCGAGATCTACGCCCAGAGCGAGCCGGGGCGCGGCTCCACCTTCACCCTGTACCTGCCGCTGCACCCGAGCGAACTGCCGCCGCAGGGCTACGGACAGCTCGCGCCGGCGATGGAGGCGGGGGAGCTGCTGGCCTCCGAGGGCGAGCTGCACAGCATCGGGATGCCGGCCGAGGTGAAGTCGTACCAGGACGCCCAGAACGGGCCCGCCGCGCTGTTCAGGAGGCGCCGCAGGACGCTGCCGGCGGCCGAGCAGCGAGCGGACGTCTCCGGGCAGCAGGACGGCGGTGACGGCGCCGCCCAGGAGGCGTGGGCGACCGCGGGGCAGCAGGACGCGGGACCGCGGCAGGGCCGGGGCGTCCGCTTCGAGGGCGAGAAGGTGCTGATCGTCGACGACGACATCCGCAACGTCTTCGCGCTGACCAGCGTCCTCGAGCAGCACGGGCTGTCGGTGCTGTACGCCGAGAACGGCCGCGAGGGCATCGAGGTCCTGGAGCAGCACGACGACGTGACGGTCGTTCTGATGGACATCATGATGCCCGAGATGGACGGCTACGCCACGACCACGGCGATCCGGCGGATGCCGCAGTTCGCGGGGCTGCCGATCATCGCGCTCACGGCGAAGGCCATGAAGGGCGACCGGGAGAAGGCGATCGAGTCGGGTGCCTCCGACTACGTGACCAAGCCCGTCGATCCCGATCATCTGCTGTCGGTGATGGCGCAGTGGATGCGCGAGGGGTGACACACTGGGGGGAGTGACCCGGGTCGTCACGGTGTGTCCGTCGTCGGAGCACCGTGCGGCACGGCCGTTCGCGCGGCCCGGCCTCGGATGACTGACTGTGCCCGAAACCGTGTAGAAGCCCGGGATACGGGGAACCTTCTGGTCTCCTGCCGCGTTTCTGCTACGTGCACAGTGACATCACGGTGACAGGGTGTGGCGACGGGCGGGGTACGGCTAGCATGACCGGCACAAGGACGGGCGGCGCAAGGGAGTCGTCCCCCGGGGCGGCGCCAGGCGCTTCCCCAAGTCCTGCGGACAGGGGAGGCCCCATGCCGGGGCGAGGAGGGCGGGCCATGGTGCAGAAGGCCAAGATCCTCCTGGTCGATGACCGGCCGGAGAATCTGTTGGCGCTGGAGGCGATCCTCTCCGCGCTCGATCAGACACTGGTACGGGCATCGTCCGGGGAGGAAGCGCTCAAAGCGCTGCTCACGGACGACTTCGCGGTCATTCTGCTGGACGTTCAGATGCCCGGCATGGACGGATTCGAGACCGCCGCGCACATCAAGCGGCGTGAGCGGACCCGGGACATCCCGATCATCTTCCTCACCGCCATCAACCACGGCCCCCACCACACCTTCCGGGGGTACGCGGCCGGCGCGGTGGACTACATCTCCAAGCCCTTCGACCCGTGGGTGCTGCGCGCGAAGGTCTCGGTGTTCGTCGAGCTCTACATGAAGAACTGCCAACTCCGTGAGCAGGCGGCTCTGTTGCGGCTCCAGCTGGAGGGCGGCGGCAAGGCGGCGCTCGGTGAGGCCAAGGAGCCCGCCGGACTCCTCGCCGAACTCTCCGCGCGGCTCGCGGCCGTCGAGGAGCAGGCCGAGGCGCTGTCCAAGCAGCTCGACGACGACTCCGCGGACGCGGCGGCGGTGGCGACCGCGGCTCATCTCGAGCGCAAACTCACCGGACTGCGCAGGGCGCTGGACGCCCTGGAGCCGGGCACGGGGAGCGGGGCACCGTCGGTGCCGTCGCAGAGCTGAGGTTTGTGCGAGCGGGTCCGGGCGGACCCGCCGGGCCTTGAGGAAGCGTCAGTTCCGCTCCCTGCGAGGGCGACACGATCGGGTGAAGCACTGGGCACACGTGTCCGCTGTCGTCTCCACCGGTAACCTCACACACATGGCCTCACGTCAGTCCGCAGCCAAGAAGCCGCCCGCGAAGAAGGCGGGCGCTCCGACGAAGGCTCCGGCGAAGAAGGCCCCGGCGAAAAAGGCCCCCGCGAAGAAGGCGGTCGCGGGCAAGGCGCCCGCCAAGAGGGCCCCGGCGCAGAAGCCCGCTCCCGCGCCGGCGCCCAACCCGACCGCGGGCGTGTACAGACTCGTACGCGCCCTGTGGCTGGGCATCGCCCATGCCGTAGGGGCCACCTTCCGCGGGATAGGGCGCGGCGCCAAGGGGCTCGACCCGGCGCACCGCAAGGACGGGCTCGCGCTCCTGCTCATCGGTCTCATGCTGATCGTCGCAGCGGGTACGTGGTCCAATCTGCGCGGTCCCGTGGGCGACCTCGTCGAGATGCTGGTCACCGGTACCTTCGGCCGCCTCGACCTCCTCGTCCCGATACTCCTGGCCGTGATCGCGGCCAGGCTCATCAGGCACCCCGAGCAGCCCGACGCCAACGGCCGGATCGTGATCGGTCTGTCGGCGCTCGTGATCGGTGTCCTCGGGCAGGTGCACGTCGCGTGCGGATCGCCGGCGCGCAGCGACGGGATGCAGGCGATAAGGGACGCGGGCGGGCTCATCGGCTGGGGAGCGGCCACCCCGCTGACGTACGCGATGGGCGAGGTCCTGGCCGTACCGCTCCTGGTGCTGCTCACGGTCTTCGGTCTGCTGGTCGTCACGGCGACCCCGGTCAACGCGATCCCCCAGCGGCTGCGGCTGCTCGGGCAGAGGCTCGGCATCGTCCAGGCCGACTCCGACGCGGACCTGCCCGGCGAGGACGACGAGTGCTACGACGAGCAGTGGCGCGAGGGGATCGCCGGGCGCTCCGGCGGGCGTTCGCGCGCCCCCGGGACGTACGGTCCCGAGGGCGCCGAGCAGGAGGCGCTCACCCGCAGGGGCCGCCCCCGGCGGCCCGGCGCGCAGCAGCCCGACATGAACCGGCCGATGGACGCCGTGGACGTCGCCGCGGCCGCCGCCGCGGCGCTGGACGGCGCCGTGCTGCACGGGATGCCGCCCTCGCCCCTGGTCGCCGACCTGACGCAGGGCGTCGCCGTCGAGCGTGACGGGTACGAGGAGACGACGCCGGTACCGGCCGCCCGGGCCAAGGCCGTACCGGGCGCCAAGCGGCCCAGGCAGGAAGTCCTGCCGGCCGAGTCGGCCGTGCCCGACCTCACCAAGGCCGCGCCCGACGCCCCGCGCGAGCTGCCCCCGCGCGCGGAGCAGCTCCAGCTCTCCGGGGACATCACCTACGCGCTGCCCTCCCTCGACCTCCTGGAGCGCGGCGGCCCCGGCAAGACCCGCAGCGCCGCCAACGACACGGTCGTCGACTCCCTGCGCCAGGTCTTCGCCGAGTTCAAGGTGGACGCCGACGTCACGGGCTTCACCCGCGGACCGACGGTCACGCGGTACGAGGTCACGCTCGGCCCCGCCGTGAAGGTCGAGCGGATCACCGCGCTCACCAAGAACATCGCGTACGCGGTCGCCAGCCCCGACGTGCGGATCATCAGCCCGATCCCCGGCAAGTCCGCGGTCGGCATCGAGATCCCCAACACCGACCGCGAGATGGTCAACCTCGGTGACGTGCTGCGCCTCGCGGACGCGGCGGAGGACGACCACCCGATGCTGGTCGCGCTCGGCAAGGACGTCGAGGGCGGCTACGTGATGGCCAACCTGGCGAAGATGCCGCACGTCCTCGTCGCCGGGGCCACCGGCTCCGGCAAGTCGTCCTGCATCAACTGCCTGATCACCTCGATCATGGTCCGGGCGACCCCCGAGGACGTGCGGATGGTCCTCGTGGACCCCAAACGCGTCGAACTGACCGCGTACGAGGGCATCCCGCACCTGATCACGCCGATCATCACCAACCCGAAGCGGGCCGCCGAGGCGCTGCAGTGGGTCGTACGGGAGATGGACCTGCGCTACGACGACCTCGCGGCGTTCGGGTTCCGGCACATCGACGACTTCAACGAGGCCATCAGGAACGGCAAGGTCAAGCTGCCCGAGGGCAGTGAGCGCGAGCTGACCCCGTACCCGTACCTGCTGGTGATCGTCGACGAGCTCGCCGACCTGATGATGGTCGCCCCGCGCGACGTCGAGGACTCGATCGTGCGCATCACCCAGCTCGCGCGTGCCGCCGGCATCCACCTGGTGCTCGCCACGCAGCGGCCGTCCGTCGACGTCGTCACCGGTCTGATCAAGGCGAACGTGCCCTCCCGGCTCGCCTTCGCCACCTCGTCCCTCGCGGACTCGCGGGTCATCCTCGACCAGCCCGGTGCCGAGAAGCTCATCGGCAAGGGCGACGGGCTCTTCCTGCCGATGGGGGCCAACAAGCCGACGCGCATGCAGGGCGCCTTCGTCACCGAGGACGAGGTCGCGGCGATCGTGCGGCACTGCAAGGACCAGATGGCGCCCGTCTTCCGGGACGACGTCACCGTGGAGACCAAGCAGAAGAAGGAGGTCGACGAGGACATCGGCGACGACCTCGACCTGCTGTGCGCGGCCGCCGAACTGGTCGTCTCCACGCAGTTCGGGTCCACCTCGATGCTCCAGCGCAAGCTGCGCGTGGGCTTCGCCAAGGCCGGCCGGCTCATGGACCTCATGGAGTCGCGCGGGATCGTCGGGCCCAGCGAGGGTTCCAAGGCGCGTGACGTCCTGGTGAAGGCCGACGAGCTGGACGGGGTGTTGGCCGTGATGCGCGGGGAAGCAGAAGCGTAGAACCCCGGCGAGGGGGGACGGGACGGCCGGTGACGGCGCGGTGAGCGCGGGGCGGCCGCTCAGTGAGCGGCCGTGTTGTCGGGTGAATGGCGGAACGTCATGTTCCGCACTCGGCTGATATGTGAATGTGACTCACCCGTAAGGAGTCGGTGGGCAACCGTTTCGCCTTGTCGCACGTCAAGTTGTGCGAAGGGACGTCACCATGTCCCTATATCAGGATGACCGGCCATTCTGATGGCGTACAAAGTCCCACCGCCCGGTTGCCCCACCCTTTCGTACCCCCCCTAGACTGAACCTCCAGCACAGGTGGCTACACGCTCGAAAGGCGCCCCCGTGTCCATCGCCAACTCACCTGACGGCAACTCCCCCGAAGACGAGCGTCCGTTCGAAGACGACCCTACGGCTGAGCGGCCCTCGATCGGCCGTGCCCTTCAGAAGGCACGCATCGAGGCCCGTCTGACCGTCGACGACGTCAGCAACGCCACCCGCGTCCGCATCACGATCATCCACGCCATCGAACAGAACGACTTCGCCCCCTGTGGCGGAGACGTCTACGCTCGCGGGCACATCCGGACCCTGGCCCGGGCCGTCCACCTCGATCCGGCTCCGCTGCTCGCGCAGTACGACGCCGAACACGGCGGACGTCCCGCGCCCACGCCCGCCGCCCCGCTGTTCGAGGCGGAACGCATCCGTCCCGAGCGCCGCGGGCCGAACTGGACGGCCGCCATGGTCGCCGCGATCGTCGCGGTGATCGGCTTCGCCGGGTTCACCATGGTCAAGGGCGGCGGCGACGGCGACGACTCGAAGACCCAGGTCGCCGAGGGGTCCACGCCGATCACCACCAAGAAGTCCGCGGCCCCGTCCGCGACCGCCACCAAGCCCGCCGACCCGAAGCCCGAACCGTCCGACAGTGCCATCGCGGCCGCTCCGCAGGACAAGGTGACCGTGCAGGTCAGCGCCGCGGACGGACGCAGCTGGATCTCCGCCAAGGACCACAACGGGCGGATGCTCTTCGACGGGCTGCTGAAGCAGGGCGAGTCCAAGACCTTCCAGGACAGCTCCAAGATCAACCTCATCCTCGGCGACGCCGGAGCCATCCAGCTGTTCGTCAACGGCAAGAAGATCGAGGATCAGTTCCAGCCGGGCGCGGTGGAGCGTCTGACGTACACGAAGGGTGACCCGCAGGTCGGATAGGGGTCACCGGCAGCACACCGTCGACGGGGTTGGCCAAGATCGGCCAACCCCGTCGACATTGGCTCTCGGCCAGACAAAGTAGTCTTGAGCCCATGCCTGAACGCCGTACCGTCGCACTCGTCACCCTTGGCTGCGCCCGTAACGAGGTGGACTCGGAGGAGCTCGCAGGCCGCTTGGAGGCGGACGGCTGGCAACTCGTCGAGGACGCCGAGCAAGCGGACGTCGCCGTCGTCAACACCTGTGGGTTCGTCGAAGCCGCCAAGAAGGACTCCGTCGACGCCCTCCTCGAAGCCAATGACCTCAAGGGCCACGGCAGAACCCAGGCCGTGGTCGCGGTGGGCTGCATGGCCGAGCGGTACGGCAAGGAACTCGCCGACGCGCTCCCCGAGGCCGACGGAGTACTCGGCTTCGACGACTACGCCGACATCTCCGACCGCCTCCAGACCATCCTCAACGGCGGCATCCACGCCTCCCACACCCCGCGCGACCGGCGCAAGCTGCTGCCGATCAGCCCGGCCGAGCGGCAGAGCGCCGGCGAGGAAGTGGCCCTTCCCGGCCACGGCGCGCCCACCGACCTCCCCGAGGGCGTCGCCCCGGTCTCCGGCCCCCGCGCGCCCCTGCGCCGCCGTCTGGACGAATCCCCGGTCGCCTCGGTGAAGCTGGCCTCCGGCTGCGACCGCCGCTGCACGTTCTGCGCCATCCCCTCCTTCCGCGGCTCGTTCATCTCGCGCCGCCCCAGCGACGTCCTGAACGAGGTCCGCTGGCTCGCCGAACAGGGCGTCAAGGAGGTGATGCTCGTCTCCGAGAACAACACCTCGTACGGCAAGGACCTGGGCGACATCCGTCTCCTGGAGACGATGCTCCCCGAGCTGGCCGAGATCGACGGCATCGAGCGCGTGCGGGTCAGCTACCTCCAGCCCGCCGAGATGCGTCCCGGACTCATCGACGTCCTGACCTCGACACCGAACGTCGTGCCCTACTTCGACCTGTCCTTCCAGCACTCGGCGCCCGACGTGCTGCGCTCGATGCGCCGCTTCGGCGACACCGACCGGTTCCTGGAGCTGCTCGACACCATCCGGGCGAAGGCCCCGGGGGCCGGTGTGCGCTCCAACTTCATCGTGGGCTTCCCCGGCGAGAGCGAGGCGGACCTCGCCGAGCTGGAGCGCTTCCTCACCGGCGCCCGCCTCGACGCGATCGGTGTCTTCGGGTACTCCGACGAGGAGGGCACCGAAGCGGCGACGTACGAGAACAAGCTGGACGAGGACGTCGTGGCCGAGCGCCTCGCACGGGTGTCCCGGCTCGCCGAGGAACTGGTCGCCCAGCGCGCGGAGGAGCGCGTGGGCGAGACCGTGTACGTCCTGGTCGAGGGCGTCGACGACGAGGACGGCGCGTACGGCCGGGCCGCCCACCAGGCGCCGGAGACGGACGGCCAGGTCCTCTTCACGAGCGGCGAGGGTCTGACCGTCGGCCGTATCGTCGAGGCCAAGGTGGTCGGTACGGAAGGTGTCGACCTGGTGGCCGAGCCGCTCCCGGGCTCGCTCGAGTGCGCTGAGGAGGCGGCCAGATGACCGGAGCGCCGGCATCCGCGGCAGGCGGCTCCCCGGGCGCCAAAGGCGCGACGGGCGCTCCCGGCGCTCCTGGCGCATCCGGTGCTCCGGGCGCCCCCGACACTTCGGGCGCATCCGGAGCCCAGGGCGCGTCCGGCGCCCCGGAAGGTCCGAGGACGCCTCGCGGCGGGAAGCTGGGCGCAGCGGCCGTCAACCAGGCCAGCCTGTGGAACATCGCCAACATCCTGACCATGATCCGGCTCGTCCTCGTGCCGGGCTTCGTGGTGCTGATGCTGGCCGACGGCGGATACGACCCCGCCATGCGCGCCTGGGCCTGGGCGGCCTTCGCCGTCGCCATGATCACCGACATCTTCGACGGTCACCTGGCGCGCACGTACAACCTCGTCACCGACTTCGGGAAGATCGCCGACCCCATCGCCGACAAGGCGATCATGGGCGCGGCGCTGGTCTGCCTGTCCGGCCTCGGTGACCTGCCCTGGTGGGTCACCTTCGTGATCCTGGGACGGGAACTCGGCGTCACCCTGCTGCGCTTCGTCGTGATCCGCTACGGAGTCATCCCGGCGAGCCGCGGCGGCAAGCTGAAGACGCTGGCCCAGGGCACGGCGGTCGGCATGTACATCCTGCCGCTCACCGGGGCGCTGGCCACCCTGAGGTTCTGGGTGATGGGCGTCGCGATCGTGCTGACCGTGGTCACCGGGCTCGACTACGTGCGACAGGCCGTGGTGCTGCGCCGCCGCGGAATCGCGGAGCGGCGGGCGGCCGCCGCGGAGGCCGAGCGGTGAGTCCCGCGGCCGCCGAGGTGGTGCGACTACTCACGGTGAGGGGCGAGACGCTCGCCGCCGCCGAGTCGCTCACCGGCGGTCTGGTGGCCGCGGAGATCACCGCGGTTCCGGGTGCCTCGAAGGCGTTCCGGGGCTCGGTGACCGCGTACGCCACCGAACTGAAGCATGAGCTGCTCGGCGTCGACGTCACTCTTCTGGCCGAACGTGGCGCGGTGGACGCGCAGGTCGCGGCGCAGATGGCGGCCGGGGTGCGCGAGGCGCTCGGAGCCGACTGGGGAATCGCGACCACCGGCGTCGCCGGGCCCGACCCTCAGGACGGACAGCCGGTCGGCACGGTCTACGTGGCCGTCCACGGCCCCTTCGAAGAGGTCTCCGGAACCCCCCGCGGCGGGAAAGTGGTGCCGCTGCGGTTGAACGGCGGCCGGGCGGAAATCCGTATGGAGAGTGTACGCAGCGTACTCGCGCTGCTTCTCCGGGAGCTCGCGGGCGAACAGACCGGGAATGAACGGGCACAGGATACGGAACAGAACGGGGGGTTTTGATGTTTGCAGCCCTGAGTGAACACGACATCGCTCCCCGCACGGCCGCGGCGCGAGGCGGTACGGTGGGGCGTGAAGGATGCGGCTACGCGGTCCGAGGAGGGAGCCACCGATGATTCTGCTCCGTCGCCTGCTGGGTGACGTGCTGCGTCGGCAGCGCCAGCGCCAGGGCCGTACTCTGCGCGAAGTCTCCTCGTCCGCCCGAGTTTCGCTCGGCTATCTCTCCGAGGTGGAGCGGGGGCAGAAGGAGGCTTCCTCCGAACTGCTCTCCGCGATCTGCGACGCGCTGGACGTACGGATGTCCGAGCTCATGCGGGAAGTGAGCGACGAGCTCGCCCTCGCCGAGCTGGCACAGTCGGCTGCGGCCACAGAACCGGTGCCCGCACCGGTGCGTCGCCCGATGCTCAATTCCGTGTCGGTGACCGGTGTGCCACCGGAACGGGTCACGATCAAGGCGCCGGCCGAAGCGGTCGACGTCGTCGCCGCCTGACGGCCCCAGCTCGCGTTCCCTGAGCTGAAGAAGTACCACCGAAGCCCCGGCCGGGGGCTTCCCCGGGGAGACCTGGAGAAGCCGGGCCGGGGCTTTCGCGTTCCCCGGAGTCCGTCGCGGGCCCGTTTGCCGGTATCCGGTGCGGCCTCCATGGTGGAGGGACCCGGCGAAGCCGGTGCCGGCCGTCGTGACCGGTGAGCCGAGGCCGGCCACCGGACCCGTCGTGAATCGGAGGATGCGGATGTACGTCGTGAAGAGCTCCCTGCCCGACGCGGACCTGAAGACCGTCTCCGAGGCGCTCCAGGGCGCCCTGGTCGATCTGCTGGACCTCTCCCTCGTGGCCAAGCAGGTCCACTGGAACGTGGTGGGGCCCCGCTTCCGGTCCGTCCACCTCCAGCTCGACGAGGTCGTGGACATCGCGCGGCTGCACTCCGACACCGTGGCGGAGCGTGCCTCGACCCTGGGTGTCCCGCCGGACGGGAGGGCGGCCACCGTGGCGTCGAGCAGCGGCGTCGGGAACACGCCCGCGGGCTGGATCAAGGACGCCGACGCCGTACGGACGCTCGTCGAGGCGCTCGGCGCGGTGATCGCGCGGATGCGGGAGCGGGTGGCTGTCACCGCGGATCCGGATCCGGTGAGCCAGGACATCCTCATCGCCATCACGGCAGACCTGGAGAAGCATCACTGGATGTTCCAGGCGGAGAACGGGTGAGCGCCCGGGAGCCGCTTCGCCCCGGCCCGCGCCGCGCGGCGCGGGTGTGCTCCGCTCGCGCGTGAGGCCGGCGGTCCGGTGCCGCGCCGGAGGAGGTGCCATGGCGGGGCGAATAGTGCGCCGGGGGGCTTGTGCGGCGCTCGGTGCGCTGTGGTGGTTCGGCGTGCTCCGGCTCGTTCTGGTGCCCGGTGCCGGGGTCCTCGAGGGAGCGGTCGCCGCGGGCGGGTGGGGGCTCAGCCTGCTGCCGGTGCACTGCGTGCCGAAGTCCCGGGCGGCCGGTGCCGTGGGGTCGGACCGATGGCGGCGGCGCCTGCGGGAGACCTGGCGCCGGCGCGGGGGCGGACGGATCACCAGGGCATGGCGACGCCGCCGTTGGGGCGGAGGATCTGGCCCGTGGTGAACGCCGAGGCGTCCGAGGCCAGGTACAGCACGGTGTGGGCGACGTCCTCGGGCTCTCCGACGCGGCCCAGTGGCGACAGGCGTGCCATGAACGCCTCGGTGTGGGCCTGGCGTTCGCCGTGGCGGTCGGTCATGGGGGTGCGGATCCAGCCGGGCGCCACGGCGTTGACGCGGATGCCGTGCGGGCCGACCTCGGTGGCCAGCGTCTTCGTGAGCTGTACGACGGCCGCCTTGGCCGCGCTGTAGCACAGCAGGCCCGGGCCGCCCGAGTCGATGGCGCCCGATGCCATGGTGATGACGCTGCCGCGGACACCGTTCGCGATCATCGAGCGCGCCGCCTCCTGGCAGGCGTACAGGACGCCCTTGAAGTTGACGCTCAGCACCCGGTCCAGATCCTCGTCCAGGGTCTCCAGGACCGGGCTGCTGTGCATGATCCCGGCGACCGCCGCCATGACGTCGACGCGGCCGCACGAGGCGACGGCCCGCTGGAGCCCGGCCCGGTCGGTGACGTCGAGGGGATGGCCGAGCGCGGTGCCGCCCCGCTCCTTGATCAGGGCCGCCGTCTCGTGCAGGCCCGGCTCGTCGCGGTCCGCGCAGTGCACGGTGGCGCCCGCCTCCGCGAGCAGCACCGCCGCCGCGCGGCCGATGCCGCCGGCCGCGCCGGTGACGAAAGCGGTGCGTCCGGTGAGGTCGTACGCGGGGAGACCCATGAGGGGACGGTACGAAGAGATCTGACGGTCCGTCAATTGGTCGCGCGCAGGCTGGCGGACGGACGGGCCGGCGGCGGGGTGGGGCCCGTCTGGCAGCGGGGGCACCAGTACGTGGGGCGCTCGCGGGATCCGTCGCCCTGGTTCCCCGAGCGGATCGACGTCCCGCAGCGCAGACACGGGCGGGGGGCGCGCCCGTACACGAACAGGTTGTGCTCGCGATGCCCGGTGGTGACGCGGACCGGACGGTCCCGGTTGAAATCCAGCAGTTTCCTGGCGAGCACCAGCAGTCGTGCGGCGCGGTCGGCGGGCAGCACGCCGATGGGAAGCCAGGGGGTGACGCCGAGCAGGAAGCACAGCTCGCTCTTGTATATGTTCCCGATGCCGGCGAGGTTGCGCTGGTCCAGGAGGGCTTCGCCGAGGGGGCGGCCGGGGTCGCGCAGGAGGTTCTCCAGGGCTTTGCCCGGGTCCCAGTCGGGGCCCAGGAGGTCGGGCCCGAGATGGCCGACGGCGCGGGCCTCGTCGGTGGTGCGGAACAGTTCCAGCACGGGCAGGCGGTAGCCGACCGCCGTGCGGTCCACCGTGCCGAGGACGGCCCGGATCTGGTGTGCGGGACCTCCGCTCCAGCGCCGGCCGGCCTCGTACACCTTCCACGAACCGTCCATCCGCAGATGCGAGTGCAGCGTCAGGCCGCCCTCGATCCGGGTCAGCAGGTGCTTGCCGCGCGGGGTGACGTCCAGGACGGCGCGGCCGGTGAGGTCGGCCGTGGCGTACCGGGGCACCCGCAGGTCGGAGCGGGTCAGGATCTTGCCCGCGAGGGCGACGTGCAGGCGCCTCGCGGCCTGCCAGACGGTGTCTCCTTCGGGCATGACTCCAGGGTGGCACGCGCGGGGCGGCCGGTCAGGCGCGAAGGCGGAGTCCGCGCGGGGTGGCGATGAAGCCCGCTCCTTCCAGGAGGGCGCCGAGGGGAGAGGTGAGGGCCGATACGCCGTTGACGCGCTCGACGGTGACCGTGCCGAGCGAGCCCGCGCGGGCCGCGGCGGCGAGGGCGCGGGCCGCCGTGCCCAGCCGGGTGTCCTGCGCGAGGGGGGCGTCCGGGTCGGCCGGCCAGGCCAGCAGGGTCTTGCCGCCGCGTTCCATGTACAGGGCCAGCTCGCCGTCGGCCAGGACGACCAGGGAACCCGCCTTGCGGCCCGGCTTGTGGCCCGCCCCGGTCGGGGACTCGGGCCAGGGGAGCGCCGCGCCGTAGGCGTTCGCGGGGTCGGCGGCGGCCAGCACGACGGCCGGGGAAGCGGTACGGGAACGAGGGCGGGCTCCGGCGGGACCCGCACCGCCGGGGTGGCCGGAACCGTTCGCCGCGTACTGCGGGCCGCCGCGGCCGGACCGGATGCTCCGGTCGCGGGGCGTGTCGGGGTGGGGGGAGCCGGCCGCGAGGGCGGAGTCGGCGGAGAAGGTGTGGTCGTCGCCGAAGTCGAGGCCGAGGGCGGAACCGGGGCCGGGACCGAGCGGGGAATCGGAGCCGAAGACGAGGTCACCGGTGAGTTCGTTCCACTCGGTCCACGTGTCCGGGCCGTCGGCGGCGCCGTCCGGGCCCGGGCCGGAGGGCGGGAAGACAGGGGTGTCCGGGAAGCCGTGGGCGGCGGGGGAGTCGTCCGGGACGGCGGGTTCGGGGAAGGCGGCGTCCCGGTCGCGCGCGTTCGCCACGGCACGGAGCCGGTCGACCGCGCCGTCCATGGCGAACTGGGCCGCGCCGAGCCCCTCGACCACGTAACCCCGCCGCGCCTGGCCGCTGTCCTCGAAGGCCGAGAGGATGCGGTACACCGCGGAGAAGCCGCCCTCGACACCCTCCGCCGCGACCGCTCCCCGGGTCACCACGCCGTGCCGGTCGAGCAGGGTGCGGGCCAGGGCGTGGGCGCGGACGGTGGCGTCGGGCTCACGCCCCGGCAGCAGCGACCAGCGGCCCGCCACCGTGGGGGGACCGGTACGAGACTGGGGACGCGCCCCTCCTGCCAGGGAGCCGTAGCGCCCGCGGGGGACCGAGCGCTTGGCACGGTGGGCCGTGGACCCGGCGGTGCGGCCCGAACCCAGGAGGGACCGCATCGGCGCGAGCGTGTCGTTCGTCAGGCGCCCGGACCAGGCCAGTTCCCAGATCGCGTCGGCGAGCTGCGGATCGGTCGCGTCGGGGTGCGTGGTGGCGCGGACCTGGTCGGCGATCTGCCGGAAGAACAGGCCGTAGCCCCCCGAGAGGGCGTCGAGGACCGACTGGTGCAGAGCCGTCGGCTCCAGGGGGTGCGCGGGCGGGAGGAGCAGGGGCGCTGCGTCCGCGAGATACAGCGACACCCAGCCGTCCTTGCCCGGCAGCGGTCCCGCCCCGGCCCAGACCACCTCGCCGGCGGCCGTGAGCTCGTCGAGCAGGGCGGGGGTGTAACCGGTGACCCGGGACGGCAGCACGAGCTTCTCCAGCGCGGACGCCGGCACCGAAGCTCCCTGCAACTGCTCGACGGCGCGCACCAGCCCGTCGACACCGCGCAGTCCGTGGCCGCTGCCCACGTGCTGCCACTGCGGCAGGAACTGGGCGAGCGCTGCGGGCGGTACCGGTTCCAGTTCATGGCGCAGCGCCGCGAGCGAACGGCGGCGCAGTCTGCGCAGCACCGCCGCGTCGCACCATTCCTGGCCGATGCCCGCCGGATGGAACTCCCCCTGGACGACCCGGCCGCTCGCGGCGAGGCGGTGCAGCGCGCCGTCGGTGACGGCCGTGCCGAGGCCGAAGCGGGCGGCGGCCGTCGCCGAGGTGAACGGCCCGTGGGTGCGCGCGTACCGGGCGAGGAGGTCGCCGAGCGGATCCTTGACCGGTTCGGTGAAGGCCTCCGGGACGCCGACGGGCAACGCCGTGCCGAGCGCGTCGCGCAGCCGGCCCGCGTCCTCGACGGCCGCCCAGTGGTCGGTTCCGGCGATCCGGACCCGGATGGCGCGGCGGGCGGCCGCCAGCTCCCCCGCCCACCCCGGCTCCGCGCCGCGCTCGGCCAGTTCGGCCTCCGTCAGCGGCCCGAGCAGACGCAGCAGGTCGGCGACACCCTCCACGTCCTTGACGCGGCGGTCCTCGGTGAGCCACTGGAGCTCGCGCTCCAGCTCGGCCAGGACCTCCGCGTCCAGGAGCTCGCGCAGTTCGGCCTGGCCCAGCAGTTCGGCCAGCAGCCGCGAGTCCAGCGACAGCGCGGCGGCCCGCCGCTCGGCGAGCGGTGAGTCGCCCTCGTACAGGAACTGGGCGACGTATCCGAAGAGCAGGGAGCGGGCGAAGGGGGAGGGCTCGGGGGTGGTGACCTCGACGAGCCGCACCTTGCGGGACTCGATGTCGCCCATCAGTTCCGTGAGCCCCGGCACGTCGAAGACGTCCTGGAGGCATTCGCGCACGGCTTCCAGGACGATCGGGAACGAACCGAACTCGCTCGCCACCTGGAGCAGTTGGGCGGCGCGCTGCCGCTGCTGCCACAGCGGGGTGCGCTTGCCGGGGTTGCGGCGCGGCAGGAGCAGGGCGCGGGCGGCGCACTCGCGGAAGCGGGCGGCGAACAGGGCCGAACCGCCGACCTGGTCCGTGACGACCTGGCCGACCTCGCCCTTGTCGAAGGCGACGTCCGCCGCACCGACCGGGGCCTGCTCCGCGTCCCACTCCGCGCCCGCCTTCGAAGGCGCCTGGTCGAGCAGGTCCAGGCCCATCAGATCGGCGTCGGGCAGCCGCAGCACGATGCCGTCGTCCGCGTGCATGACCTGGGCGTCCATGCCGTAGCGCTCGGAGAGCTTGGCGCCCAGGGCGAGGGCCCAGGGAGCGTGCACCTGGGCGCCGAAGGGGGAGTGCACGACCACGCGCCAGTCGCCCAGCTCGTCGCGGAAGCGTTCGACGACGATCGTGCGGTCGTCCGGGACGTGCCCGCACGCCTCGCGCTGCTCGGCGAGGTACGCGATGACGTTGCCGGCGGCCCAGTCGTCCAGGCCCGCCGCCAGCAGCCGCAGCCGGGCGTCCTCCTCGGGGAGCGAGCCGACCTCGCGCAGGAACGCGCCCACCGCGCGCCCCAGTTCGAGCGGACGTCCGAGCTGGTCGCCCTTCCAGAAGGGCAGCCTGCCGGGGACGCCGGGCGCCGGGGAGACCAGGACCCGGTCCCTGGTGATGTCCTCGATGCGCCAGGAGCTGGTGCCCAGGGTGAAGACGTCGCCCACCCGGGACTCGTACACCATCTCCTCGTCGAGCTCGCCGACCCGGCCGCCGCCCTTCTTGGGGTCGGCCCCCGCGAGGAACACCCCGAAGAGCCCGCGGTCGGGGATGGTGCCCCCGGAGGTGACGGCGAGACGCTGGGCGCCGGGGCGGCCGGTCACCGTGCCCGCGACGCGGTCCCACACCACGCGGGGCCTCAGCTCGGCGAAGGCGTCCGAAGGATAGCGGCCCGCGAGCATGTCAAGGACGGCGGTGAACGCCGACTCAGGGAGCGAGGCGAAGGGGGCCGCCCGGCGGACCGTGGTGAGCAGATCGTCGACCTGCCAGGTGTCGAGCGCCGTCATGGCGACGAGCTGCTGGGCCAGTACGTCCAGGGGATTGGCGGGGACCCGGAGGGACTCGATGGAGCCGGTGCGCATCCGCTCGGTGACCACCGCCGCCTGCACCAGATCGCCGCGGTACTTCGGGAAGACGACACCGGTGGAGACCGCGCCCACCTGGTGACCCGCGCGGCCCACCCGCTGGAGGCCCGAGGCCACGGACGGCGGCGACTCCACCTGGACGACGAGGTCGACCGCGCCCATGTCGATGCCCAGTTCGAGGCTGGAGGTGGCGACCACGGCGGGCAGACGGCCGGCCTTCAGGTCCTCCTCGACCTGCGCCCGCTGCTCCTTGGAGACCGAACCGTGGTGGGCGCGGGCGATGACGGGCGGCGCCCCCTGGGCCGCGCCCGATCCGCCCATCAGCTCGGCCGGCGCGTGGGCCTCCTCCAGGGGCTCGCCGGTCGCCCTCTCGTACGCGATCTCGTTGAGCCGGTTGCACAGACGCTCGGCCAGGCGGCGCGAGTTGGCGAACACGATCGTCGAGCGGTGGGACTGGACGAGGTCGGTGATCCGCTCCTCGACGTGCGGCCAGATGGACGGCTTCTCCGCGCCCTCCTTGCCGTCGGCGGCCGGGGAGCCGCCCAGCTCGCCCAGGTCCTCCACCGGGACGACCACGGACAGGTCGAACTCCTTGCCGGAGGGCGGCTGGACGATCTCCACCTTGCGGCGGGGCGAGAGATAGCGCGCCACCTCGTCCACGGGACGGACCGTCGCGGACAGGCCGATGCGCCGGGCCGGCTTCGGCAGCAGCTCGTCCAGGCGCTCCAGGGTGAGCGCGAGATGGGCGCCGCGCTTGGTGCCCGCGACCGCGTGCACCTCGTCCAGGATCACCGTCTCGATGCCGGTCAGCGCGTCACGCGTGGCCGAGGTCAGCATCAGGAACAGCGACTCGGGGGTCGTGATCAGGATGTCCGGCGGACGGGTGGCCAGCGCCCGGCGCTCGGCGGGCGGGGTGTCGCCGGACCGGATGCCCACCTTCACCTCCGGCTCGGGAAGCCCGAGCCGCACGGACTCCTGCCGGATGCCGGTCAGCGGACTGCGCAGATTGCGCTCCACGTCGACCGCGAGTGCCTTGAGCGGTGACACGTACAGGACCCGGCAGCGCTTTCGCGGGTCCGCGGGCGGTGGTGTCGAGGCCAGCTGGTCCAGCGCGGCGAGGAACGCGGCCAGAGTCTTGCCGGAACCGGTGGGGGCGACGACCAGCACGTCCGAGCCGGCGCCGATGGCCGCCCACGCCCCGGCCTGGGCCGCGGTGGGCGCGGAGAAGGCCCCCGTGAACCAGCCGCGGGTCGCGGGGGAGAAGCCGTCGAGGGCTCGGTGCGCGGAGCTGACCATGCGTCCATCCTGCACCCGCCCACTGACAATCACGCTGACCTGCGAGGACGCCGCCGCCGAGTGCGGCGGGGAGATCCACGTCGCTCCATATCCGGGCAGACGTGGGCGAAAGCGGTGGACGGCTGCGGCCGGGCGCGGTGCGGTGGCGGACAATGAGGAGGTGGCAGGTTCGGGACAGGAGCGGGCGCGGCACTGGCAGTACGCGGAGCTGCCCGGCGTCGACCTGCTGCGGGCCCGCTACGTCGAGAAGATCTTCGTGCGGCACACCCACGAGAACTTCGTCATCGCCGCCGTCGCCGAGGGCGTCGAGGTCTTCCACCACGGCGGCGCCGACCAGTACGTCGGCCCGGGCTCGCTGGCGCTGGTCAACCCCGACACCCCGCACACCGGGCGCGCGGGCGTCCCCGAGGGCTGGAGATACGGGGCGGTGTACCCCTCGCCGGACACGGTCGCCGAGATCGCCGCCGAGACCACCACCCTGCGCGGCACTCCCGGATTCAGCCGCCCGGTACTCGACGACCCGTACGCGGCGGGCCTGGTCCACCAGGTGCTCAGGGCCGCGGAGGAGGGCAACGCGCTGGCCGCCGACACCCTGCTGCGCGTCGCCGTGACCCGGCTGCTGCGCCTGAACGGAGGACCGCTGCCGCAGCGGGCCGTGCGCACCGCCGGAGGCCGGCTCGCGGCACGCGCGCGTGGCGTGCTGGACGAGCGGATGGCCGAGCCGCCGACCCTGGAGCGGCTCGCCGCGGACCTCGGCACCGGTCCGTTCGCGCTGCTGCGCGCGTTCCGGGAGACCTACGGCATGCCGCCCCACACCTGGCTGACCGACGCTCGCGTCCGCCGGGCACGTCACCTCCTGGACGCCGGGTCCACACCCGCCGAGGCCGCCGTCGCCGTCGGCTTCACCGACCAGCCGCACCTCAACCGCCACTTCAGCCGGATCGTGGGCGTGCCCCCGGGCGCCTACCAGCGGGAGCGCAAGAACGTACAAGACGCCGGAGGGCGACTCCTCGTACCGTCCGAGCGTGGCACAACAGACAGCTCTCCCAGACATACGCAGTGAAGAAGGCGGGAAACCCGACGCGGCCGTCGTCCGCGACGCCCTCGGAGTCGGGGTCGCCGTCGGACTGTCCGGTTTCGCCTTCGGGGTGACCTCGGCCGGCAGCGGGCTCAGCCTGCTCCAGACCTGCGCCCTCAGCCTCCTGGTGTTCACCGGGGCGTCGCAGTTCGCGCTCGTGGGCGCGCTCGCGGCCGGGGGCAACCCGCTCACCGCGGCCGCCGGCGCGTTCTTCCTGGGGGTCCGGAACGCCTTCTACGGGCTGCGGCTGTCCCAGCTCCTGGCCCTCCCGCGCGCGGTGCGCCCGTTCGCCGCGCAGTGGGTGATCGACGAGACCACGGCCGTGGCGCTCGCGCAGCCCACCCGCCGCAGCGTCCGGATCGGCTTCACCGTCACCGGCCTGTCCCTCTACCTGCTGTGGAACCTCACCACCCTGCTCGGCGCGGCCGGGGCCGAGGCCATCGGCGACACCGACGCGTGGGGTCTGGACGCGGCCGGGCCCGCGGTGTTCCTGGCGCTGCTCGCGCCGATGCTGAAGACCGCCACGGAACGTGCCGTCGCGGGAATCGCCGTCCTTCTGGGACTCGGTCTGCTGCCCGTGCTGCCCGCCGGAGTCCCGGTGCTGGTGGCCGCCCTGGCCGCTCCCGCCGTGCTCTGGGCGACGGGGCGCCGCCGCGCGGACACCGCCCGCGACGCCTCCGCAGGAGTGCCGAACAGAGCGTCGGGCGGGTCGCCGGACGGAGCGGTGCACAGGGCACCGGACAGCGCGGTGCACAGGTCGCCGGACGGTGCGCACGACGACGGGCCGGACACGTCAGGAGAAGCGCGTTGAACATCTGGATCGCCATCGGCGTCACCGCCGTCGGCTGCTACGCCGTCAAGCTCATCGGCCTGCTGATCCCCGCGGGCGTGCTGGAGCGGCCGCTCGTCCAGCGCCTCGCCGCCCTGCTGCCCGTCGCGCTCCTGGCCGCCCTCACCGCCCAGCAGACCTTCGCCGACGGGCGGGCCCTCGTCCTCGACGCGAAGGCCGCCGGGCTCGCCGCGGCGGCCGTCGCGCTGATCCTGCGCGCCCCGTTCCTGGTGGTGGTCGCCGCGGCGGTGGCGGTGACGGCCGGGGTCCGCGCGCTGACGGGCTGAGACCCACGCGTGCGGGGCGGCACGCCCACGCGCGGAGCGCGGTACGGGAGGCACGCCGGAGCGCCGAGTACCCGGCGCACCGGAGTCACCGGACACTCGGCGCGTCGGCGTGCTCGGACGCCGAGCGCACCGGGGTGCCCGCACACCTGGTGCGCGGGAGGGCTCGACGCCCGGCGCGCCCGGGTCCCGGGCACTCGGCGCACCGGCGTGTCCACGACCGGCGCCCCGAAGCGCCCTGATGCTCAGTGCGCCGGCGTGCCGGGGCACCGGCATCGTGTCCTCAGCCGACGGCCCTGCCGTACGCCCGGAGGGTGCGCAGTGCCTCGACGGTCACCATGGGGCGGCACTCCAGGGCGGTGCCCGGTGCCCACCGGCGCCAGCGGATCGGCCACCCGCCGTCCTCCTGCTGCTCGTCCGTGAGGTGGTCGAGCGAGCGGGCCATCTCCTCGTCGGTGAACCACGCGCGCGCGAGCGAGTCCGGCGTCCGCGCGTAGTCGTGCGGGAAGTGGTGCTCGCCCGGCGCGTACCCGGACGCCACCGGGTAGGCGTCGAGGCGCCCGGGATCCAGCACGGCGAGCCGCTGCTCACGGACGAGCCGGCCCAGCCGGTCGGCGCTCGCCTCCGCGCGCGGGCGGTCGGGCACGGAGTCCAGGAAGGCGACGGCCGCCTCGATCTCGTAGGGATGGGACTTCTCCAGGGACTCCACCGTCTGCCAGCAGAAGTCCGTGGCCCGGAACAGCCAGGCGTTCCACACCTCGTTGCGGTGCAGCAGGCCCACGACCGGGCCGGTGGCGAGGAGTTCGCTCGGCGGATCGTCGAGGACCGGCACGAAGGGGGCCGCCGGATAGCCGCGCTGGCTGGGGCTGATGGCGGGCAGCGCGCCGTCGGCGTTCGACACGGAGGTCAGATAACGGCACACCCGTTCCACGCGCTGCCCGCCGCAGCGCCCGATCGAGTCGAGCACGCGCAGGGCGTGCCCGGTGTGCAGCGGCTGGCTGACCGGACCGCGCAGATCGGGTTCGAGCGCGTGACCGTACCCTTCGTCGTCGTTGCGGTAGGCGGACAGCGCCGTTTCCACCGCGTCGGCGCCGCCGCCGAGGAAGTGGTAGGCGAAGCGGCGCTGTTCCAGCACGCGGGCGGTGAGCCAGACGAAGTGCTCGGCGCGGGCGAGGGGAGAGTGCGCGGGGGGCGTCTGGGGGAGCCGAGATGCTCCGGTTTCGACCATGCGTCAGACCGTAGGGCGGAAAGCGGTCTCGGCACGCGGTCCCGGCCCGGGCCCACTCTCAGGGGCGGGATACTGGAGTCATGCGGTTGACGGTCTTCTGGCAGCGAATGGCTGATCACTTCGGCGCGGGATACGCCGAGACGTTCGCGCGCGATCACGTGATGACGGAACTCGGCGGGCGTACCGTCCACGAGGCGCTGGACGCGGGCTGGGAGACCAAGGACGTGTGGCGCGTGGTGTGCGCGACCATGGACGTTCCGTACGAGAACCACTGAACAAGGTCACCGGGAACCACCGGACGAGGCCCCGGACCGGGAAAGACCGGGGGGACGTGGAGCCGGTTCCTGTGGCGTGGGCCAGACTTGGCGGGTGGCCCCGACAGACGAGAACGCGCAGGTCGATCAGCAGTCATCACCGCTCGGCACGCCGCCGCCCGGTCCGCCCGGTGGCGGCGACGCCGCCGGACCGGGCACGCGCATGCCGCGCTGGCTGCCCCGCGCCATGGTGCTCGCCCTCGCGCTCGTCGCCGTGTTCCAGCTCGGCAGTTGGGCGTTCCACCAGCTCACCGGCCTGCTGATCAACATCCTGATCTCGTTCTTCCTCGCGCTCGCCATAGAGCCCGCGGTGAGCTGGATGGCCTCACGCGGCATACGCAGGGGACTTGCCACCTTCTTCGTCTTCCTGAGCTCGCTGATCATGGTCGCCGGGTTCGTCACCCTGCTCGGCTCGATGCTCGCGGGCCAGATCATCAAGATGATCGAGGGCTTCCCCGACTACCTCGACTCGGTCATCAACTGGATCAACGCGCACTTCAACACCGACCTCCGGCGGGTCGACATCCAGGAGGGACTGCTCCACTCCGACTGGCTGCGCAAGTACGTGCAGAACAGTGCCACCGGCGTGCTGGACGTGTCCGGACAGGTCCTCGGGGGCCTCTTCCAACTCCTGACGGTCGCGCTGTTCTCGTTCTACTTCGCCGCCGACGGACCCCGGCTGCGCCGCGCGCTGTGCTCGGTGCTGCCGCCGGCCAAGCAGGCCGAGGTGCTGCGCGCCTGGGAGATCGCCGTCGACAAGACCGGCGGCTATCTGTACTCACGCGGCCTGATGGCGCTGATCTCGGGCGTCGCGCACTACATCCTGCTGGAGTCGCTGGGCGTGCCCTACGCGCCCGTGCTCGGTGTGTGGGTCGGTCTGGTCTCGCAGTTCATCCCGACCATCGGCACCTATCTCGCGGGCGCCCTGCCGATGCTGATCGCCTTCACGATCGACCCCTGGTACGCGCTGTGGGTGCTCGTCTTCGTCGTGGTCTACCAGCAGTTCGAGAACTACGTCCTCCAGCCCAAGCTGACCTCCAGGACGGTGGACATCCATCCCGCCGTCGCCTTCGGGTCGGTGATCGCGGGCACCGCGCTCCTCGGAGCGGTCGGCGCGCTGGTCGCCATCCCCGCCGTCGCCACCCTGCAGGCGTTCCTGGGGGCGTACGTGAAGCGCTACGACGTCACGGACGACCCGCGGGTGCACGGGCACCGCATCCGCAGTTCGGAGAGCCTCCTCGCGCGCGTGCGGCGGCGGTTCGGCCGGTGACGGTCACCAGGTGAGGACGGCCCGGACACCGGCGGCGGCGACGGCCGCCGTGTAGAGGCCGACCGCCGCCCACACGATCCGCCGCCGGGTCCCGTCGCTCCAGGCGGTGCGCGAGAGGAGCCAGGCGAGCGCGGGCAGCACGAGGACGGCGTGCAGGCTCACTCCGTGCAGCGGCTTGAGCGGAGCCGTCGAGTGGTACGCGGCCTCCTGGTGGCCGGTCCTGGTGAGGACGACCCCGCGCGCGATCATCACGGCGCCCGAGGCCAGCGCGACGAGCAGGATCGCGAACCCCGAGCGCACGGCGAGCGGCATGCCCGCGGGACCCGTGGGCACGCCGCGGAACGCGGCGGCCGCGAACACGGTCAGCACCACGACCAGGATCCCGCCGCCCACCGCGAGCATCATGGACACCGCCGTGTCGAAGCCGGTCTCCATGTCGAGGTGCGACGGAACCCGGCGCCACGCCTGGAGGGTGATCCCGCCGACCTCCACCACGCAGTCCGCGGCGAACACGACGAGCAGCGCGGTGCGCGGCCTCGCCCCCATCCGCACGTACGACGTGACCCAGGCGACCGCGATCAGGGTCAGCCCGAAGGAGAGCCCGAAGGTGACGGGCTTGCGCCAGGAGACGGGACCGTCCCACGGGCCGCCGTCGACGGCGAAGACCAGCAGGTGCAGGAAGCCGGAGAGGGTGAGCAGGGTGCCCGTCGTCAGACAGAGGCGCTCGGCCGGGCGGAGCGAGGGCTTCGGCGGTGTCAGGGGACGGGTCATCGTCGTCGGCATGGCCCACAGCCTGCCGGGCGGGCCGGGCGGTGTCGTCGTACGGCCGTAGGCGCCGGTCCTACGCCCCCGGGAGTAGCCCCGGTCCGGGGCGGGTACCGGGCCGGGGTGCCCGGGACGTGCCGGGGCGGCCGGCCGGGCGAGGCCTGCCGGGTTCGGGAGGCGGCGGCGGGTGGAGCCGAGCGGGTTCGGGAAGCGGTGCCGGGAACGGGCGACAGGGGTCTGCGCGGGCGGATCTCCGGCCGTTGTCGGACCGCGAACGTAGTCTCGGAGGTGCCGTGTGGCGCGCTTGACACAGAAATCGAACATCCATTCTCATGGAGGTTCCGGCAGGGCTTTCGGCGGGTGATTCGGCATGTTTTCGACAGAGATGTGCCCTGGTTATCCACAGGCCGGACGGGCGTCGGGGCGCATTGTCAGTGGCAGGCGTTAGCGTCTTTGACGTGAAGCGATCGACTCAAGCAAACCGGGTGGAACCCATGGCAGGAACCGACCGCGAGAAGGCGCTCGACGCCGCGCTCGCGCAGATTGAACGGCAGTTCGGCAAGGGCGCCGTGATGCGCCTGGGCGAGCGGCCGAATGAGCCCATCGAGGTCATCCCCACCGGGTCGACCGCGCTCGACGTCGCCCTCGGTGTCGGCGGCCTGCCGCGCGGCCGCGTGGTGGAGGTGTACGGCCCGGAGTCCTCCGGCAAGACGACCCTCACCCTGCACGCGGTGGCGAACGCGCAGAAGGCCGGCGGCCAGGTGGCGTTCATCGACGCCGAGCACGCCCTCGACCCCGAGTACGCGAAGAAGCTCGGCGTCGACATCGACAGCCTGATCCTGTCGCAGCCGGACAACGGCGAGCAGGCCCTGGAGATCACGGACATGCTGGTCCGCTCCGGCGCGCTCGACCTCATCGTCATCGACTCCGTCGCCGCCCTGGTGCCGAGGGCCGAGATCGAGGGCGAGATGGGCGACTCGCACGTGGGTCTCCAGGCCCGTCTGATGAGCCAGGCCCTGCGAAAGATCACCAGCGCGCTCAACCAGTCGAAGACCACGGCGATCTTCATCAACCAGCTCCGCGAGAAGATCGGCGTGATGTTCGGCTCCCCGGAGACCACGACGGGTGGCCGGGCGCTGAAGTTCTACGCCTCGGTACGCCTCGACATCCGCCGCATCGAGACGCTGAAGGACGGCACGGAGGCGGTCGGCAACCGCACGCGCGTCAAGGTCGTCAAGAACAAGGTCTCGCCTCCCTTCAAGCAGGCCGAGTTCGACATCCTCTACGGCCAGGGCATCAGCCGCGAGGGCGGTCTGATCGACATGGGCGTGGAGCACGGCTTCGTCCGCAAGGCCGGTGCCTGGTACACGTACGAGGGCGACCAGCTCGGCCAGGGCAAGGAGAACGCGCGCAACTTCCTGAAGGACAACCCCGACCTCGCCAACGAGATCGAGAAGAAGATCAAGGAGAAGCTGGGCGTCGGTGTGAAGCCCGAGCAGCCCGCCGGCGAGCCGGGCGCGGACGCCGCGGTCTCGGCCACCCCGGACGACGCCGCGAAGACGGTGCCCGCTCCGGCCGCCAAGACCACCAAGTCCAGGGCCGCGGCAGCCAAGAGCTAGTCCATGACACGACGAACCGACTGGGTCGAGTACGCCTATCCCCCCATCCCCGACGGGGCGGGGCGGGGGTACGGCGGGGGAGACGGCGGCCCGGCCGGAGACGGTGACAGGCCGTACGCCGGTGCGGGGGAGTACGGCGGTCGGCCGTACGGCACCGACGGCGAGTTCCACGGAGCCGGCGGTGGGATCCACGGATCCGACGGTTTCGACGGCGCCGGTCCGGACGACGGGGATCCGGACGGCGGCGGTTCGACGGACGGTGACGCATGGCACGGTGACGGCCTGCCACGCGGTCACGGTTCGCCGGACGCGGTCTCCCGACGCGGTGGACGCGCCGGGGGCGGACCGCGTGGCGGGAGGGGTCGTCGACGGCAGGGCGGTTTCGGTGAGCCGTCCGGCGACCCGTGGGACGGAGACACCTCCTCCTCGTCGAGGGCCGAGAAGGAGGAGTCCCCCGGGGACCCGGCTGAGCGGGCGCGCGCGATCTGTCTGCGCCTGCTCACCGGGACCCCGCGCACGCGCAAGCAGCTGGCGGACGCGTTGCGCAAGCGCGAGATCCCGGACGAGGTGGCGGACGAGGTGCTGTCACGGTTCGAGGAGGTCGGGCTGATCAACGACAGCGCCTTCGCGGACGCCTGGGTCGAGTCCCGGCACCATGGCCGGGGACTGGCCCGGCGGGCGCTCGTGCAGGAACTGCGGACCAAGGGCGTGGAACCGACGCTGATCGACGAGGCCGTCGGACAGCTCGACTCCGAGCAGGAAGAGGCGACCGCGCGGGAGCTGGTCGCGCGCAAACTGCGCTCCACACGCGGACTGGAGCGCGAGAAGCGGCTGAGACGCCTCGCCGGCATGCTCGCCCGCAAGGGCTACTCCCAGGGCATGGCCCTGCGCGTGGTCCGCCGGGCGCTGGAGGAGGAAGGCGAGGACACGGAAGGGCTCGACGAGGAATTCTGATTCCGCGGGCGTCCGTCCCGTGCCCTCGCGGGCTCCCGTACGAGGGCAGCTCGTCCGGGTGACCGGCCTCCGCGAGGAGGGATCCGGTCAGCTCTCCGTGCCGGCGGCCGTCACCGGGAGGCCGGCGCTCTTCCACGCCTGGAAGCCGCCGATCATGTCGGTGGCCCTGTGGAGTCCCAGCCGGCGCAGGGACTCGGCGGCCAGGCTGGAGGCGTACCCCTCGTTGCAGAACAGCACGATCCGCAGGTCATGGCTCGTGGCCTCCGGGAGGCGGTGACTGCCCGTGGGGTCGAGCCGCCACTCCAGCTCGTTGCGCTCGACGACGAGAGCGCCGGGGACCAGGCCGTCCCGTTCCCGCAGGGCGGCGTACCGGGTGTCGACCAGAAGCGCTTCACCACGCCGTACGGCCTCGAAGGCGTCCTCGGCCTCGACCCGGTCCAGTCCCGCGCGGACCTGCTCCAGCAAGGCGTCGATGCCGACGGGCCGCCGGATCCCGCTCACTGCCAGTCCTCCGGGCGCTCGACGTGCTCCAGGCGCAGGACCGGGCCCGTACGGCTGTAACGGCGGATCTGCGGGAGCGGCGGGTAGTAGGCGTGGACCGAGATCGCGTGCCGCTCGGTGGACTCGTTGAGCACCTCGTGCACGTGATGGTGGCCGAAGGCGCGGCCGGTGCCCGCGGGCAGCTTCCGCTGCCGGTCGATCTCCTCGGCGAGTTCCAGGGTCTTCCAGCCGTCGGAGGGCAGCCGGGCGGCGAGGGAGTTCTCCTTGAGCTCGCCCGCCGCGGTGAGGAAGGCGCCCACCGATTCGGCGTGGTCGTGCCAGCCGGTTCCGGTTCCGGGCGGCCAGCCGATGAGCCAGGCCTCGCTGCCGCCGGGGCCTTCGAGCCGCACCCACGTACGGCCTTCGGGGTCGAGGGGGAGCGAGGCGATCAGCTCGGCATCGGCTGCCGCACGGCGTACGAAGGCCAGCAGGTCGGCCTGGGTGGGGCCGGAGGCGGCGGAGGGCACGGACACGGCGGGGACAGGGGAAGAGGTGGAGACAGGGGGTGGAACAGACACTTCGGGCCGTCCTGAGAGTTCGCGAGAGGAGCGCGCGGCGGCATGGCGGCGGCGCGCGGGAGAATGAGGATGCGAAGTCAGATGGACGGGCGACACACGCAGCCCGCATAGCGGACGAGGTCCATATGGACCCTCCGCCACAGGCGCACACAGGTGTCGGTCACGATCCGGAGTAGACCATGGAGGCGGGGACCGGTCAACTCACCGTCACCATGTGGACCGTGAGGGCCCGAGGAACAGGGAAACCCCGGGCCGGACGGTCACCGAACGTTCAGCTCCTGCCCGCGGTCGCCTCCGTGGCGTTCTCCGCGTCCGCCTTCGCCGGTCCGCCGAGCGCCACCTCGGCCGCCTCGTACAGATCGGCCGGCCTGACCCCGCCGAGCGCGGTGACCAGGTGACCGTCGGGGCGGACCAGCAGCACGGTGTGCGCCGCCGCGCCCGGGTAGCTCTCCGCGACGAGCAGTTCGGCGGGGTGCGGCAGGGCGGTCACGGCGGCGGCGAGCCGCGGCATGATCCCGGCCGTCACCCAGTGCTTGCGCGCCCACACCCCTGTACCCGGAGCGATCAGCACGACGAGCAGGACCCCGCGCCCGAGCCGCTCCCGCAGCGGCACGAACGAGCCGTCCTCCGCGGTCACCCGCACATCGGCGACCGGCGCGCCGGGCTCGGTGTCGACGACGGCGTGCGACTCGGCGGGCGGGGGCATGAGCGGGGACGCGGTGTACGCCCCCGGTGCGCCCAGCGCGCCGCGGCCCAGGTGGCCGTCCGTGAGCAAGGCGTCGTGCCCGCGGGCGGAGCCGGGGACGTAGGCGCGCAGGCCGCCGCCGCTCCGCAGCAGGGGCAGTGCCTGGTCCGCGGCGCGCAGCCGGGCGGCGACCACCGCGCGCCGTTCCGTCTGGTAGCTGTCGAGGAGCGCGGTGTGCGGGCCGTGGTGCCAGCAGAGGGCCAGCTTCCAGGCGAGGTTGTCGGCGTCCCGCAGTCCCTCGTCCAGGCCCTGGGTGCCGAGGGCGCCGAGCAGGTGGGCCGCGTCCCCGGCGAGCAGGACCCGGCCGGCGCGCCAGCGGCGGGCCAGCCGGTGGTGGACGGTGTGGACCCCGGTGTCGAGCAGTTCGTACGCGGGGGTGGCGCCGCCGCTCCAGCCCCCGAGGGTCTCCCGGACGCGCGCCACCAGCAGATCGGGCGTGACGAGGTCCTTGCCCGGGGGCAGCAGCCAGTCCAGCCGCCAGACGTCCTCGGCGAGCGGACGGGCGCTCACCTCGCCGGTCGAGGGGCCGGAGGTGCGCCAGGGCGTCATCCGGTGCAGCAACGCCTCGCCCGGCCAGGGGAGTTCCGTGCGCAGAGCCGCCACGGCATGCCGTTCGACGGCGGTGCGCCCGGGGAAACGGATGTCCTGGAGCTTGCGCACCGTCGAGCGCGGCCCGTCGCAGCCGACCAGGTAACCGCCGCGCCACCAGGTGCCGTCGGGGCCCCGGGTGTGCGCCGTGACGCCGGAGGCGTCCTGCTCGACGGAGTCCAGGCGGCTGTTCACGGCGACCTTGATGAGCCGCTCGTGGATGATGGCCTCGCGCAGCGCGCCGGTCAGCGCGTGCTGGGCGATGTGCAGCGGAGCGCTGAACTCCTCGCCGTCCGCCGGGCCTTCCGCGCCCGGGAGGGCGTGCCCGTCGAACGAGATCTCGCGCATCACCTGCCTGCGCCGCATCGACCGCCATCCGGCCCAGTGGAAGCCGGCGTCGTCGAGGGGCAGACCCGTCAGCCGTTCGACCAGCGCGACCATGTCCTCGCGCAGCACCACGGTCCGCGCGAGCCGCAGTTCGTCCTTGCCCGGTCCCTCGTCGAGGACGACGGAGGGGACCTCCTGGCGAGCCAGCGCAAGAGCCAGCGTGAGCCCCACGGGCCCCGCTCCGACGATGATCACCGGGTCCACGGCGCGGTGCCCCCCGCCCGGAGCTGTGTCCTGAGGGACGTACGGGAACAGGCAGGTGGGGCAGGGTGCACGATCACAGAACGTATGCAACCCATTGCCGCTGCTTGCGTCAAGTGACGGGGTCAGCGGCGGTCGCGTCACTGACCCCTTCGGTCACACGTATCGACCGATGTTCGGACGATACGTCAGATCCCGCCCCCGCCCCCGCCCCCGCCCGCACCCGTGGCCGTCGTACCGGCGATGGTCGCGTCGTTCGGCGAGAGCACCGCGCCGGTCGTCTTCTTGCCGCGACGCACCCGCCCCTCCAGCCAGGAGGCGAAGCTGGTGAGCGCGAAGTTCACCACGATGAAGATGACGGCGACCACGATGAAGCTCTGGACGACGTTCGCGTAGTTGGCCGCGAGGGTGCTGCGCGCCGCGAGGAGCTCGTGGTAGCCGATCATCACACCGCCCAGCGCGGTGTCCTTCACGATGACGACGAGCTGGCTCACGATCGCCGGGAGCATCACGGTGACCGACTGCGGCAGCAGGATGCTGGTCATCGTCTGGCCCTTGCGCAGACCGATCGCGTACGCGGCCTCCGTCTGTCCCCTGGGGAGCGCGAGGATGCCCGCCCGTACGACCTCGGCGAGGACCGAGGCGTTGTAGAGCACCAGGCCGGTGACGACCGCGTAGAACGGACGGTCCTCGCTCGCGACGTCCGCGTACCGGGCGTAGAGCTCGTTGGCGAACAGCATCAGCAGCAGGACCGGGATGGACCGGAAGAACTCGACCACGGCGCCCGCCGGGACGCTCACCCAGCGGTGGTCGGAGAGGCGCGCGATACCGAGGGCGGCGCCCAGGGGGAGGGCGATCACCACACTGACCGCGGCGGCCTTCAGCGTGCCCCAGAGACCCGGGAGCAGATACGTGTTCCAGGCGTCCGCCGTGATGAACGGCTCCCACAGGTCCCATGCGAGCTGGCCCTTGTCGTCCATGGCCAGCCACACCCACCACAGGAGCAGCGCGAGCAGGGCGACGAAGACCACGGAGAGGAGCACGTTGCGGCGCTTGGCACGGGGGCCGGGAGCGTCGTAGAGGACGGAGGTCATCGCTTCACCGCCAGTCGCTTGCCCAGCCAGCCGAAGAAGAGGCCGGTGGGGAGGGTCAGGACCACGAACCCGAAGGCGAAGACCGTGGCGATGAGGACCGTCTGGGCCTCGTTCTCGATCATCGTCTTCATCAGGCTGGCGGCCTCGGCCACGCCGATGGCGGCGGCCACGGTCGTGTTCTTGGTCAGAGCGATCAGCACGTTCGCCAGCGGGACGACGACGGAACGGAACGCCTGCGGCAGCACGATGAGCCGCAGGGTCTGTCCGAAGCCGAGCCCGATCGCGCGGGCGGCCTCGGCCTGGCCCACCGGCACGGTGTTGATGCCGGAGCGCAGCGCCTCGCAGACGAAGGCCGCGTGGTAGCCGACCAGACTGAGCACCGCGAGCCGGAAGTCCAGGAGCTCGAAGTCGTCGGGGGCGCCCAGCGTCACGCCGAAGATGTCCGCGAGACCGAGCGAGCTGAACACGATGATGACCGTCAGCGGGATGTTCCGGACGATGTTCACGTAGGCGGTGCCGAAGCCGCGCATGAGCGGGACCGGGCTGACCCGCATCGCGGCCAGCAATGTGCCCAGGACCAGGGAGCCGAGGGCGGAGAAGACGGTGAGTTTCACCGTCGTCCAGAACGCCCCCAGGACGTCATAACCTTGAAGAAAGTCGAACACGATCTCCCGCGCTTCCGGGTGGTGGCGTACGTGGCGGACGGGGTGGGCGCGGCGTGCCGCCGCCGTGATCGCGGCGGGCGGCGGCACACCTGCGGGGCCCCGTGCGAACCGCGGTCTCCCGCGTTGCCCGAGGGCCCCGAGTTACCCGGTGATCCCCCTGCTGCTGGGCGAGGCCCGCGTTACTGGACGATGACGCCGATCTTCGGGGCCGGCTCGTTCTTGTAGCTCGCCGGGCCGAAGTTCTTCTCGACCGCCTTCTGCCAGGCGCCGTCGCTGACCATCTTCTCCAGCGCGGTGTTGATCTTCTTCTCCAGCTCGGCGTCGCCCTTCTTGATGCCGACGCCGTAGTTCTCGTTGCTCAGCTTGAGGCCGGCGAGCTTGAACTGGCCCTTGTACTTGTCCTGCGCGGCGAAGCCCGCGAGGATCGAGTCGTCGGTGGTCACCGCGTCGACGGCGCCGCTCTGCAGGGCGGCGATGCACTCCGAGTAGCCGCCGTACTGCTTGAGCTGGGCCTTCGGGGCGATGGTGTCGTGGACGTTCTGCGCCGAGGTCGAACCGGTCACGGAGCACAGCTTCTTGCCGTTGAGGTCCGTGCCCTTGGCGATGGTCGCGTCCTTCTTGACCAGCAGGTCCTGGTGGGCCAGCAGGTACGGGCCCGCGAAGTCGACCTTCTGCTTGCGCTCGTCGGTGATCGAGTAGGTGGCCGCGATGAACTTCACGTCACCGCGGGAGAGCGCGTTCTCGCGGTCGGCGCTCTTGGTCTCGATGAACTCGATCTGGTCGGGCTTGTAGCCGAGCTCCTTGGCCACGTAGGTCGCGACGTCCACGTCGAAACCGGCGAAGGAGCCGTCCGGCTGCTTCAGGCCGAGACCGGGCTGGTCGTACTTGATGCCGACCTTGATCTTGCCGCCGCCCGAGGACGAGGACCCGCTGTCGTCGTTGTCGCTCGAACCGCACGCGGTGGCGGTCACGGCGAGCGCGAGCGCGACGGCCGAGGCGGCGGCTGCCTTGCGGAGCTTCATGATGAACATCCTTTGAGTGAGAGCGGAGTACTGCCGTCGACGGGCGGGTGGAGCGAGCGGTCCCCGGGCCGGGCGGAGCGAGTGGTTCCCTGACCGGGTCCCCCGGGTTCCTGGCCGGGAACGTCAGTGGTGCAGGATCTTCGAGAGGAAGTCCTTGGCACGGTCGCTGCGCGGATTGCTGAAGAACTGGTCCGGCACGGCCTCTTCGACGATGCGGCCGTCGGCCATGAAGACGACCCGGTTGGCGGCGGAACGGGCGAAGCCCATCTCGTGGGTGACGACGATCATGGTCATGCCGTCCCGGGCGAGCTGCTGCATGACCTCGAGGACCTCGTTGATCATCTCGGGGTCCAGTGCCGAGGTCGGCTCGTCGAAGAGCATGACCTTGGGGTCCATCGCCAGCGCCCGCGCGATGGCGACGCGCTGCTGCTGGCCGCCCGACAGCTGCGCAGGGTACTTGTCGGCCTGCGTGCCCACGCCGACGCGGTCGAGCAGGGCGCGGGCCTTCTCCTCCGCGGCCTGCTTGCCGGTCCTGCGGACCTTGATCTGCCCCAGCATCACGTTCTCGAGCACGGTCTTGTGCGCGAAGAGGTTGAAGGACTGGAAGACCATGCCGACATCGGCCCGGAGCCGGGCGAGCGCCTTGCCCTCCTGGGGCAGCGGCTTGCCGTCGATCGAGATGTCACCCGAATCGATCGTCTCCAGGCGGTTGATGGTGCGGCACAGGGTGGACTTCCCGGACCCGGAGGGCCCGATGACCACGACGACCTCGCCACGGGTGATCGTCAGGTCGATGTCCTGGAGCACGTGCAACGCGCCGAAGTGCTTGTTGACGCTCTTCAGGACGACCAGTTCGTCGGTCCCGGCCATGGCGTCCTTGGCCGCCGATGCTTCGGTCATCGCTTGGGGGCTCCGTCCTCCTCGGTTTCGCAGGAGAGTAGTAACCCCTCACGACCAGCGTCATTACATCTGAGGGGAACTTGAGCATCACGATCTGATAGCAATCGGACACGTGTCGTAGCGGACGCACGGACGCGCGTACCGGCTGGGTAACGGAAACCCCCGGTGCCCCGGAGCCTCTTGACGTCGTCCTTGTCCATCGGCGTGACTTCCTTGGTGCACACGCGCGTGTTCTGAGGAAAAGGGACCGTTCGGCCGATGGAACCGCCACCGTCGGCCGATGGGAACCGAAACAGTACGACCGATCGAATGGTACGACCGATGAGCCGGAGGGGGCCGGAATGAGACTGCTTCTCGTCGAGGACGACAACCACGTCGCGGCCGCCCTGTCCGCGGTGCTGGCGCGGCACGGCTTCCAGGTCACGCACGCCCGCAGCGGCGAGGAGGCCCTCCAGGCCCTCGTCCCGGAGAGCGACGGTTTCGGTGTCGTCCTGCTGGACCTGGGCCTGCCCGACCAGGACGGCTACGAGGTCTGCGGCAAGATCCGCAAGCGGACCGCCACCCCGGTGATCATGGTCACCGCGCGGGCGGACGTCCGCTCCCGCATCCACGGCCTCAACCTCGGCGCCGACGACTACGTGGTGAAGCCGTACGACACCGGCGAACTGCTCGCCCGGATCCACGCCGTCAGCAGGCGCAGCGCCCACGACGACGCGTCGGCGCCCGGGGAGAGCCTGGTGCTCCTGGGCCCCGTACGCATCGAACTCCCCAACCGCCAGGTCACCGTGGGCGGTTCGGCGGTCCAGCTCACCCGCAAGGAGTTCGACCTGCTCGCCCTGCTGGCCCAGCGCCCGGGCGTCGTGTTCCGCCGGGAGCAGATCATCAGCGAGGTGTGGCGTACGAGCTGGGAGGGGACCGGCCGCACGCTGGAGGTGCACGTGGCGTCGCTGCGCTCCAAGCTGCGCATGCCGGCGCTGATCGAGACCGTACGCGGCGTCGGGTACCGGCTCGTCGCCCCGGCCTCGTAGCGGGCCCGGGTGCGTACCCGCCTGCTGCCGCTGCTCATCGTCCTGATGGCGGCCGTGCTGCTCGCGCTCGGCGTCCCGCTCGCGGCGAGCGTCGCGGCGGCGCAGCAGCAGCGCGTGGTCGTCGACCGCATCGACGACACCGCGCGCTTCGCGGCCCTCGCCCAGTACGTCACCGACTCCCCGAGCCGCTCCCTGGCCGGCTTCCCGGACGAGCGCGGCGAGACCCTGCGCACCGAGCTCACCCGCTACCACGAGGTGTACGGCATCCGGGCGGGCGTCTTCTACCGCGACGGCAAACCGATGGCCAACGCTCCGGGGAACTGGTTCCTGCCCAGGACCGGCGCGGCCCGCAACGCCTTCAGGGAGGCGCTCGGCAGTCGCCGCAGCCACGACCCCGAACAGGTCTGGCCCTGGCAGCGCAACCGTCTCGTCGTCGCCTCCCCGGTCATCAGGGACGGCGACGTCATCGGCGTGGTCGTCACCGACTCGCCCACCGGGCAGATGCGTTCGAAGACCCTGCACGGCTGGCTGGTCATCGGCGCGGGCGAGTTCGCCGCCATGCTCCTCGCGCTCGGTGCCGCGCTGCGCCTGACCGGCTGGGTGCTCAGGCCCGTACGCGTCCTCGACGCCACCACCCACGACATAGCGACCGGCCGGCTGAAGTCCCGGGTCGCGCCCGCCGGCGGGCCGCCGGAACTCCAGCGTCTGGCGCGGTCGTTCAACGAGATGGCGGACAACGTCGAGAGCGTGCTGGAACAGCAGCGCGCCTTCGTCGCCGACGCCTCCCACCAGCTGCGCAACCCGCTCTCGGCGCTGCTCCTGCGGATCGAACTGCTCGCCCTCGAACTCCCGGAGGGCAACGAGGAGATCGCCTCGGTCCGCACCGAGGGCAAGCGCCTCACCCAGGTGCTCGACGACCTGCTCGACCTGGCCCTCGCCGAGCACGCCGAGGCCGACGTGCGCCTGACCGACATCGGCGCGCTCGCCGCCGAGCGCGTGGCGTCCTGGCAGCCGGTCGCCGACAGCAGGGGCGTACGGCTGTCCGGGAACTGCCCGCCCACGACCGCGTGGGCCGACCCCATCACCTTGTCCAGCGCCCTGGACGCGGTGATCGACAACGCGGTCAAGTTCACGCCCGAGGGGGAGGGCGTCGAGGTGACGGTCGCCTCGAACGGCGAGTCCTCGACCGTCGTGGTCACCGACGGCGGCCCCGGCCTCGGCGACGAGGACCTGGCCCGCATCGGCGACCGCTTCTGGCGCAGCACCGCCCACCAGAACATCAAGGGCTCGGGCCTCGGCCTCTCCATCTCCCGGGCCCTGCTCGCCGCGGGCGGCGGCTCCATCGCGTACGGCCACCACGAACCGCACGGCCTGCGGGTGACGGTGACCGTGCCCAGGTCGGAGCCGGTGACCTGAGGGGTCCCGCGGGGCGCCCCCGGCGGTCTCCCCGCCGCGGACCTGGCGCCTACGGCTTGACCGACCGGTAGTAGCGGCGCGCGCCCTCGTGCAGCGGCAGCGGATCCGTGTAGACCGCCGTGCGCAGGTCCACGAGCTGCGCCGCGTGCACCAACTCGCCGATGTGGTCGCGGCTCCCGATCACCGTGCGGGTGAGCTCCTCGGTGAGGTCCGCGTCCGCGTCCTCCCGGGTGATCAGGAAGTTGGCCACGGCCAGCGTCGGCACGGCGGAACCGCGCTGCGCCGCGGGGTAGGCGTCGGCGGGCATCACGGCCGACCGGTAGTAGCGGGAGGCGCCGCCCTGCCGGTGCAGGTTCTCGACGAGGTCGCTGCCGATCGGCACCAGCCGGATGTCGTCGGTCTCGGAGAGCTCCTGGACGGCGTTCGTCGGCAGACCGCCAGACCAGAAGAAGGCGTCGATCTCGTGCTTGCGGAGCAGGTCCGGCATGGTCGCGATGCCGTCGTCGAGGGGCGTGACGTCCTTCTCGGGATCGAGCCCCGCCGCTTCGAGCACGTGGTTCGCGATCAGCCGCACCCCGGATCCGCCCGGTCCCACGGCGACCCTCATGCCCTTCAGGTCCTTCACGGACTGCACGGGCGAGGAGCGCAGGACCACCAGGTGCACGTAGTCGTCGTAGAGCCGTGAGCAGCCGCGCAGCCGGTGCGATCCAGGCTTGTCCTGGAGGACGTACGTCTGCACGGCGTCCGCCGCCGCGATGGTGAAGTCGGCCTCGCCCCTGGCCACCCGGCTGATGTTGTCCTGTGATCCGTCACTCTCCAGCAGCTGCACGTCCAGGTCGGGCAGGTCCTTGGCGATGGCGCCCTGAAGGAGCTTGCCGTACATCTGGTAGACCCCGGTCGGGGTGCCCGTGCTGAAGGTGATCTCCCCGCTCGGGGACTCCTCGCCCAGCGGCAGCAGCCACCACAGCAGCAGCCCGACGACCGCGCAGACGGCCGTCGAGCCGGACAGCGCGCGACGGCGGCCGGTACGGGTGAGTGCCTGGAACATGCGCGCGATCCTGCCAGCCGGGGGCCGGTCCTGGCCAGGGCCGGCCCCCGGAGCCGGGAGGGGCGTTCCAGCGGATCGGTAGGCTCGCCGGATGCAGTCGTCCCAGCCGCCGCAGGTCCAGTCGTCCGCGTCCTCCGCCCCTCCGGGCCGGCCGCCCGGTCACGCCGGGGCACAGGCCCCGCCGTCGGCCTCCCCCGCCGCCCTGGTCCGTGAGTTCCATCTCGCCTTCGGCCTCGACGTCCGCGGCACCCCGGCCGAGGTCTCCCCGGAGCTCGCCGCGCACCGGGGCGAGCTGCTGGCGGAGGAGGCGGCCGAGGTCGCCGAGGTCGCGGTCGGCGGCCCGCTCGACCGGCTGGCGCACGAGCTCGCCGACGTCGTGTACGTGGCGTACGGCACGGCCCTCGTCCACGGGGTCGACCTCGACGCGGTGATCGCCGAGATCCACCGGGCCAACATGACGAAGATCGGCCCCGACGGGCACGTCGCCCGCAGGGCCGACGGAAAGGTCCTCAAGGGCGAGCACTACCGGGCACCGGACGTGTCGGAGGTGCTGCGGCGGCAGGGGTGGAGCGCGCCGGAGGCGTAGGGACGCCCGGGCGTCCGGACGTACTCCCGGCACCGCCTACCCTTGTCCCATGAGCAGCGGCGACCGGAGTCAGGCAGTGGACGTTCAGGAATCCAAGACGTACGAAGTGCGCACCTACGGGTGTCAGATGAACGTCCACGACTCCGAACGGCTCTCCGGCCTCCTGGAGGACGCCGGTTACGTGCGGGCGCCCGAGGGTGCGGACGGGGACGCGGACGTCGTCGTCTTCAACACCTGCGCCGTGCGCGAGAACGCCGACAACAAGCTCTACGGCAACCTCGGCCGCCTCGCCCCGATGAAGACGAAGCGCCCCGGCATGCAGATCGCCGTCGGCGGCTGCCTCGCCCAGAAGGACCGCGACACCATCGTGAAGCGGGCGCCCTGGGTGGACGTCGTCTTCGGCACGCACAACATCGGCAAGCTGCCGGTCCTCCTGGAGCGCGCCCGCGTCCAGGAGGAGGCGCAGATCGAGATCGCCGAGTCCCTGGAGGCCTTCCCCTCCACGCTGCCCACCCGCCGCGAGAGCGCGTACGCGGCCTGGGTGTCGATCTCCGTCGGCTGCAACAACACCTGCACCTTCTGCATCGTCCCCGCGCTGCGCGGCAAGGAGAAGGACCGCAGGACCGGCGACATCCTGGCCGAGATCGAGGCACTCGTCGGCGAGGGCGTCTCCGAGATCACCCTCCTCGGCCAGAACGTCAACGCCTACGGCAGCGACATCGGCGACCGGGAGGCCTTCAGCAAGCTGCTGCGCGCCTGCGGGAAGATCGAGGGCCTGGAGCGCGTGCGCTTCACCTCGCCGCACCCGCGCGACTTCACCGACGACGTCATCGCCGCCATGGCGGAGACCCCGAACGTGATGCCGCAGCTGCACATGCCGATGCAGTCCGGCTCGGACACCGTCCTGAAGGCCATGCGCCGCTCGTACCGCCAGGAGCGCTTCCTCGGGATCATCGAGAAGGTCCGGGCCGCCATCCCGCACGCGGCGATCACCACCGACATCATCGTGGGCTTCCCCGGCGAGACGGAGGAGGACTTCGAGCAGACCCTCCACGCCGTCCGCGAGGCCCGCTTCTCGGCGGCCTTCACGTTCCAGTACTCCAAGCGCCCCGGCACCCCGGCGGCCACCATGGAGGGGCAGATCCCCAAGGAGGTCGTCCAGGCGCGCTACGAGCGTCTCGTCGCCCTCCAGGAGGAGATCTCCTGGGACGAGAACAAGAAGCAGGTCGGCCGTGTCCTGGAGCTGATGGTCGCCGAGGGCGAGGGCCGCAAGGACGGCGCCACCCACCGCCTCTCGGGCCGCGCCCCCGACAACCGGCTGGTCCACTTCACCAAGCCCGAGGCGGAGGTCCGCCCCGGTGACGTGGTGACCGTCGAGATCACGTACGCCGCCCCGCACCACCTGCTCGCCGAGGGCGCCGTCCTGGACGTGCGCCGCACGCGCGCGGGGGACGCCTGGGAGAAGCGCAACGCCGCCGAGGCCGCCAAGCCGGCCGGCGTCATGCTGGGCTTGCCGAAGATCGGCGCCCCGGCGCCGCTCCCTGTCGCCACGGGCAGCGGCTGCGGCTGCGACTGACCGCACGCCTTCCCGGGCGTCGCCGTCCGGTGGAACTGCCGAGCCGTCCGGCGGAGCCGACGACGGGGCGCGGTGGCGAGTGGGCCGGGGGATTCAGGGCGGGGACGGGCGGGGCCGTGGTCCGCGGCGTTACGCTGCGGATCATGCTCGTAGCCGCCGCAGTCTGCCCCTGCCCTCCGCTGCTCGTCCCCGAGGTCGCCGCCGGAGCGGCCCCCGAGCTGGACGCCGCGCGCGCCGCCTGCACGGACGCGCTCGGCGTGCTGGCCGCGTCCCGTCCCGACCTGCTGGTGGTCGTCGGCCCCGCCGACCGGAGCGGGCGCGGACCCCATCCGCAGGGCACCCGCGGCTCGTTCGGCGGCTTCGGGGTCGACCTCACCGTGCGCCTCGGCCGCCCGGACACGGACGGCGCGGACCCCGGCACCGACGGGGCGGTCCCCGATTCCCCGGAACGTGAACTTCCGGCCTCCCTCGCCGTCGCCGCGTGGCTGCTGGAGCGCACCGGCTGGTCCGACGCCCCGGTGGAGGGGCTCGGGGTCGGTGAACCCCTGGAGTCCGAGCGGTGCTTCCGGGCCGGGGAGCAGATCGGCGGGCGGGCCGGGCGGGTGGCCCTGCTGGTGATGGGTGACGCCAGCGCGTGCAGGACCCTCAAGGCGCCGGGCTACCTCGACGGGCGCGCGGAGGGCTTCGACGCGGAGGTCGCGCGGGCGCTCGGGGCGGCCGACGTCGCGGCCCTCAAGGCGCTGGACGCCTCTCTGGCGTACGAGCTCAAGGCCGCGGGGCGCGCTCCCTGGCAGGTCCTCGCGGGCGCGGCCGAGGGCGCGGGACTCGGCGGCGCCCTGCTCCACGACGACGCTCCCTACGGAGTGGGATATCTGGTGGCCGCCTGGTCGTAGGACGCGCGGCCCCCGTGAGCCGCGCGGCTCACGCAGGCCGTGCGGGTCTCGTGGGTCCTGTGGGCCGCGCCCGTCCCGTGGGCCACAGGGCTCGTGGACCTCGGCGGTCTCCCGGGTCCGGACACGACGGACGGCCGGAAGCAGCCCGGGTGCTTCGCGGCCGTCCGCCGACGCGCGGTTCGTTCAGGGCGCCGGAGGCGGGGCCGGAGCGTCCGGCGGGCGCGCGTCCTTGCCGCCGTCCTTGTGCGCGAGGCGGTCCATGGCGTGCTTGGCCTTGCCCGCGCCTGTGTGGATCTTGTTGCTGTACTTGTGCTTGGTCTTGTCGTCGACCACCCTCGCGGCCTTGTCGAGGCCGTGATTCACCTTGTGCCCGTGCTGCTGCGCGAGCCCGGAGACCTTGTCCTTGGCGGGCTCCAGCTTGGCTCTCAGATTGTTCATCAGACCCATGGTTCGCCTTCCCCGGCGGGACGGTTGTGTGCGAGCCCTTTCCGGGCAAAAGCACCGATATCCGATCCTTACGTTACTCGTGGGGGCGGGGTTCCGCGTCGCCCGGAGCGGTCCCCGCGCCGGCGCGGGGCGGGGGAGGTCCCGGGGTTTGCGAGACTGGGACCGTGAGCAGCGCACCCCCCGCACCCCGGGTCATCGCCGTCGTCGGACCGACCGCGGCAGGAAAGTCCGATCTGGGCGTTTTCCTCGCCAGGCGCCTCGGCGGCGAGGTCATCAACGCCGACTCGATGCAGCTCTACCGCGGGATGGACATCGGCACCGCCAAGCTGACACCCGCAGAACGCGACGGCGTCCCCCACCACCTCCTGGACGTCTGGGACGTGACGGTCACCGCCAGCGTCGCCGAGTACCAGCGGCTCGCCCGTGCCCGGATCGACGCGCTGCTCGCCGAGGGGCGCTGGCCGATCCTGGTGGGCGGCTCCGGACTCTACGTCCGCGGCGCCGTCGACAAGATGGAGTTCCCCGGCACCGACCCCGCCGTGCGCGCCCGTCTGGAGGAGGAGCTCACCCTGCGCGGCTCCGGAGCCCTGCACGCGCGGCTCGCCATGGCCGACCCCGGGGCCGCCCAGGCGATCCTGCCCAGCAACGGCCGCCGGATCGTCCGCGCCCTGGAGGTCATCGAGATCACCGGCAAGCCCTTCACCGCCAACCTCCCCGGCCACGACTCCGTCTACGACACCGTCCAGATCGGCGTCGACGTGGCCCGCCCCGAGCTCGACGAGCGCATCGCGCGCCGCGTGGACCGGATGTGGGATGCCGGGCTCGTGGACGAAGTCCGCGCGCTGGACGCGCAGGGTCTGCGCGCCGGGCGCACCGCCTCCCGCGCGCTCGGATACCAGCAGGTCCTCGCGGCGCTCGCCGGGGAGTGCACCGAGGACGAGGCCCGCGCCGAGACCGTACGCGCCACCAAGCGCTTCGCGCGCCGTCAGGATTCGTGGTTCCGCCGCGACCCCAGGGTGCATTGGCTCAGTGGGGCCGCGGCGGAACTCGGGGAACTGCCGGAGCTCGCACTGGCATTGGTCGAACGACCGGTCACAGCCTGATCACGTCATGGCATCGGGACGCTCCGGCCGTCATCCGGGCCTCCGGTGCCGTGCCATCATCGAGCTTCGATCGACCAGTGAAGTCCGAGTTGGGAGGGCGCGTGGCGATGGAGGCCGGCCCTCGCGACACTGCACGAGGCACCGAGTACGGTGCTGATCGGGACGGAGTTCGTCTGAGCATCGATCCGGACGCCGAGCACGGCGTCGAGCCGGAGCTGGGCGGAGAGCGACTGAGCTCCGACGGTCCCGAGGACACCCCCGACGGGGTGATCGACGACGGCCCCGAGCCCGGTGAGATGTCCCCGGAGCCCGAGGTGGAGGTCGAGCTGCGGCCGCAGCGCCTGCTGCGCATCTGGCAGCTCGCGCCCATCGTGGCGCTGGCCTCGACGGGCTCCCTGATGTTCGCGTTCCCGCTCGCGTTCGAGTTCGGTGACGGCGGTGCCGTGGTCGCCATGCTCGGGCTGTTGATCTGCCTGTGCGCCGCCGGCTGGGGCATGATGGCCGCCCGCCGGGTCGGCTACGCGCTGCCCGGCTTCCCGCCGCGCGGCTCCGGCCGGCGCGCCGACTGGCGGGTCGTCCTCGCGTACGTCGTGATCGTCGCCGCCGTGGCCGTGCTCGCCGTGGGACGCGTCGCCCGGCTGCGCTGACCCCCGTACCGGTACCCGCACCTCGCGGGCGGGGTCGTCGTCGCGACCCCGTACGATCGAGGAATGAGCACGCGGATCGCCTTCCTCAAGGGCCACGGGACCGAGAACGACTTCGTGATCATCCCGGACCCGGAGAACGTCATCGACCTTCCTCCCGCCGCCGTCGCCGCCCTGTGCGACCGCCGCGCGGGCATCGGCGGCGACGGTCTGCTGCACGTCGTGCGGTCCGCCGCGCACCCCGAGGCCGCCGGGATGGCGGCCGAGGCGGAGTGGTTCATGGACTACCGCAACGGCGACGGCTCGGTCGCCGAGATGTGCGGCAACGGGGTGCGCGTGTTCGCCCGCTACCTCCACCGCGCGGGACTCGTGGCCGAAGGCGACACCGCGGTCGCCACGCGCGGCGGCGTGAAGCCCGTCCACATCGCCAAGGACGGGGACGTCACCGTCGGCATGGGCAAGGCGCTCCTCCCCGGGGGAGAGGTCACGGTGAGCGTCGGCGGACGGAGCTGGCCCGCCCGCAACGTGAACATGGGCAACCCCCACGCGGTCGCCTTCGTGGACGACCTCGCGCACGCCGGCGACCTGTTCGCACCGCCGCCGTTCAGCCCCGCGTCGGCCTACCCGGACGGGGTCAACGTCGAGTTCGTCGTCGACCGGGGACCGCGCCACGTCGCTCTGCGGGTCCACGAGCGCGGCTCCGGCGAGACCCGCTCCTGCGGCACGGGCGCGTGCGCCGTGGCCGTCGCCACCGCACGCCGCGACGGCGCCGACCCCGCCGTGACCGGCACCCCGGCGACGTACACCGTCGACGTGCCCGGCGGACGCCTGGTCATCACCGAACACGCGGACGGCGAGATCGAGATGACGGGGCCCGCCGTGATCGTCGCCGAGGGCGAGACCGACGCGGAGTGGCTGGACGGCGCGCTGCGCTGAGCGGAGCCGCACGGAACGCGCCGCGCCGAGTCGCACAGGGCGCGGCGTACCGGGCCGAGTCGCACGGAGCACGCCGCGCCGCAGCAGGACGGACGTCGTACGTCCTTGCCGTCCGTTCCAGAAAATCGAATCCGTAAACCCCGAAACCTTCGCTCGAATGGGTGATCCGTTTCACGCTCGGCGAGAGACGGTCTGCCGGGCGTGGTGGGGTCGGTAGCATCAAGCACCGGCCCGGACGGGGGATCGACACCATCTCCTGAGCCGAGTACGCCATGGGGCACCCGTCCGCCGGTCCGACGCAGCCGGAGGTGCCCATGAGTGCGGAGGCGACGAATCCCGCGACGCCAGGCTCCGCCACGTCCGCCGGCCAGCGCCCGGCGTCGCTGGAGCCGGAGGCGCCCCCGGCGCACCGCAGGAAGGCGCGGCCCCGGATCGACCTGCGCCGGCTGGGGCGGGCCGCACTGCTCGGGCCCGCGGCCCGCGACCGGCTGCCGGACGCGATCGGGCACGTGGCCGAGGCCCACCGCGCCCACCACCCCGACGCCAAACTGGAACCCCTGCGCCGGGCCTGGGTGCTCGCGGAGTCCTCGCACCGCGGCCAGATGCGCAAGAGCGGCGAGCCGTACATCACCCATCCGCTCGCCGTGACCCTGATCCTCGCCGAACTCGGCGCCGAGACCACGACGTTGACCGCCTCCCTGCTCCACGACACCGTCGAGGACACGGAGGTGACGCTCGATCAGGTCCGCGAGGAGTTCGGCGACGAGGTCTGCTATCTCGTCGACGGCGTCACCAAGCTGGAGAAGGTCGACTACGGCGCCGCGGCCGAACCGGAGACCTTCCGCAAGATGCTGGTCGCCACCGGCAACGACGTCCGGGTCATGTCGATCAAACTCGCCGACCGGCTGCACAACATGAGGACCCTCGGGGTCATGCGCCCCGAGAAACAGGCGCGCATCGCCAAGGTGACCCGGGACGTGCTCATCCCGCTCGCCGAGCGCCTGGGCGTGCAGGCGCTCAAGACCGAACTGGAAGACCTCGTCTTCGCGATCCTGCACCCCGAGGAGTACGAGCGCACCCGGGAGCTCATCTCCGAGAACGCGAACCGCGGGGACGACCCCCTCGCGGAGATCGCCGAGGAGGTGCGCGCGGTCCTGCGCGACGCAGGGATCCAGGCCGAAGTCCTCATAAGGCCGAGACACTTCGTCTCCGTGCACCGGGTGTCGCGCAAACGCGGCCCGATGCGCGGCGCCGACTTCGGACGCCTGCTGGTGCTCGTCAACGAGGACGCCGACTGCTACGGGGTCCTCGGCGAACTGCACACCTGTCTCACCCCGGTGGTCTCGGAGTTCAAGGACTTCATCGCCGTCCCCAAGTTCAACCTGTACCAGTCGCTGCACACGGCCGTCACCCGCGGCGACGGCCAGGTCGCCGAAGTCCTCATCCGCACCCACCAGATGCACAAGGTCGCCGAGGCCGGGGTCGTCGCGCTCGGCAACCCGTACGCGCCGCCGTCCGAGGAGCAGCCGGACGGCGCGGGCGAGCGCCCCTTCGACGGCGAGCGCGCCGACCCCACCCGCCCCGGCTGGCTCTCCCGGCTGCTCGACTGGCAGCAGGGCGCCCCCGACCCGGACACCTTCTGGTCGACGCTGCGCGAAGACCTCGCCCAGGACCGGGAGATCACCGTCTTCCGCGCCGACGGGGGCTCGCTCGGCCTTCCGGAGGGCGCCAGTTGCGTCGACGCGGCGTACGCGCAGTACGGCGAGGACGCGCACGCCTGCATCGGCGCCCGCGTCAACGGCCGCCTGGCGACGCTGAGCACGGTCCTGAGGGACGGCGACACCGTTCAGCTCCTCATGGGGCAGGACCCCGCCTCGGAGCCGTCCAGGGAGTGGCTGGAGCACGCGCACACCCCCGCCGCCCGGATCGCCATCCAACGCTGGATGGCCACCCACCCCGCACCCGGCGAGGAGAAGGCGGCCGAAGCCTCCGCCGCCGGCCCCCGCCCGCCCGCCGCGGCCCCGGTCCGCCCCGCCGAGACGCAGACCGCCCGCCCCGCGAGCGCCGTCACCGACCCGCCCGGCGCGTCCGTACGCATGGCGGGCTGCTGTACGCCCGTGCCGCCCGACGAGGTGACCGGCTTCGCCGTCCGCGGGGGAGTGGTCACCGTGCACCGCGTCGAGTGCGCCGGAACGGCACGCATGAAGAGCGCGGGGCGCCCGGAGGTCGCGGTGCGCTGGGGCGACACCACCGAGTGCCGGGTCACCCTGGTCGCCGAGTCGTTCGGACGCCCGCACCTGCTCGCCGACCTCACCGAGGCCATCGCGGGGGAGGGGGTCGCCGTCGTCTCCGCGACCGTCGAACCCCCGAGCCAGCAGCGCGTACGCCACACCTACACGCTCCAACTCCCCGACGCGGCCCGCCTCCCCGGCCTGATGCGCGCGATGCGCAACGTGCCCGGCGTGTACGACGTGAGCCGCGCCCAGCATCCGGCGACCGCGGCCCAGTAGACGGGCGGCACCGGCCCCGGGTCGGCGGGCGGTCTCGCGGACCCGGGCGACGGAGGCGCGGAAGCGGGCGTTCGGTCGGCGGACCGGGCGACGACGGGCCGGCGGCCGGTCGCGTGGACCGGACGACGGCGGACCGGCGCCAGGAGCGGGTGTTCGAGGCCGACAGTCGCGCGCCGCCCCAAAGAGTCCCGGTACCGACCCGTTCGGGTGGGCCGGACGCGAGTCGGCCACGCGCGACAGGTGCGCGCTGGTAGCCGTGGTCCATGCCGCACAATCCCACCCCCGCGCCCGCACGCCCGAGGAACCGCCGCGTCACGGCGGCCCTGCTCGCCTCGGCCGTCTCCGTCTGCCTGATCGCCGCGAGCGCTCCGGACCCGGCCGTGCCCCTGGGGGTCGGCGACCGCCTCTTCCCCACCCTGGGCAACCCCGGCTACGACGTCGAGTCGTACGACCTCGACTTCACCTACCCCGGCAGCAACGACAAGCCGCTCACGGCCGTCACCACCATCGACGCCGTGACCACCGCGGCACTCGACCGCGTCAACCTCGACTTCGCGCACGGAAGCGTCCGGTCGGTCGAGGTCGACGGAGCCCCCGCCCGCTTCACCCAGGCCGGCGAGGACCTGGTGGTGACCCCGCGCGAACCGTTGATCGCCGGGAGCCCCCTGCGCATCACCGTGCGTCACACCAGCAACCCGGTGAGCGCCAAGGGCCAGGACGGCGGCTGGGTGCGGACGAAGGACGGGCTCGCGATGGCCGCCCAGGCCGACGCCGCGCACCTGGTCTACCCGTGCAACGACCACCCCTCCGACAAGGCCGTGTTCACCATCCGGGTGACGGCTCCCGAGCGGTACACGGCCGTCGCCAACGGCCTGCCCGAGGGCACCCGCCGGGCCGGCGGGACCACGACCTGGACGTACCGCACCGAGCACCCCATGGCCACCGAGCTGACCCAGGTGTCCATCGGCCGCTCCGCCGTGGTCCACCGGCGGGGGCCGCACGGACTGCCCGTACGCGACGTGGTCCCCAGTGCCGACCGCGCGGCGCTCGAACCGTGGCTGCGCAAGACCCCCGGCCAGATCGCCTGGATGGAGGGCAAGGTCGGACGGTACCCCTTCGAGACCTACGGGGTGCTGATGGCCCAGGCGCAGACCGGCTTCGAGCTGGAGACGCAGACGCTGTCGCTCTTCGAGAAGGAGCTCTTCACCCAGCCCGCCTTCCCGGAGTGGTACGTCGACTCGGTCATGGTGCACGAGCTGTCGCACCAGTGGTTCGGCGACAGCGTCACCCCCCGCACCTGGTCCGACCTCTGGCTCAACGAAGGGCACGCCACCTGGTACGAAGCCCTGTACGCCGAGGAGAAGGCGCACAAGCCCATGGAGAAGCGGATGAAGGCCGCCTACCGGCTGTCCGACTCCTGGCGCGCCGCGGGCGGCCCGCCCGCGCGGCCCAAGGGGCCCAAACCCGGCCAGAAGATCAGCATCTTCCGGCCGAACGTCTACGACGGCGCGGCCCTGGTCCTGTACGCGCTGCGCCAGGAGATCGGGCACCGGGCCTTCGAGCGCCTGGAGCGCACATGGGTGAGCCTGAACCGCGACGGAGTGGCCTCGACGGCCGACTTCACGGACCTCGCCTCCGCCGTCGCCGCACGCGATCTGAGCGGCTTCTTCAAGGTGTGGCTGTACGCCGACAAGACACCGCCGATGCCGGGGCACCCGGACTGGAGGAGCGACGCCCCGAAGGCACGCGGGACCACGTGAGGAAGCCGTCCGGGTGCCCGCGGGCGTCCGTGCGTGTCCGCCGGGGCCCGATAAGTCGCGTGACGGGCCAGGCCGTGCCGTGCGACCATCTTCGAGCCGGCGGCAGCGGCCCCCTTCGGAGGGCCGACCCGGCCGGAACCGGGAATCTCCCGGGGGCCCCGGACGTTGTTCCCTCTGACGGACGGCATTCGCCGGCCCGCCGAAACCGCTCTACGTAAGGATCCAATGACCTCCTCTTCTTCCCCTTCCCAGGACGCGCAGACTTCCGCGCAGAACTACCCCGAAGGTCTTCGGGCCGATGCCCTGATGGAAGAGGACGTCGCCTGGAGCCACGAGATCGACGGAGACCGGGACGGCGAGCAGTTCGAACGCTCCGAGCGCGCGGCCCTGCGCCGTGTGGCGGGCCTCTCCACCGAGCTCGAGGACGTCACCGAGGTCGAGTACCGACAGCTCCGCCTGGAGCGCGTCGTCCTCGTCGGTGTCTGGACCTCGGGGACCGTCCAGGACGCGGACAACTCGCTGGCCGAGCTGGCGGCGCTCGCGGAGACCGCCGGAGCGCTCGTGCTCGACGGTGTCGTCCAGCGCCGTGACAAGCCCGACGCGGCCACGTACATCGGTTCCGGCAAGGCCAACGAGCTCCGGGACATCGTGATCGAGACCGGCGCCGACACCGTGATCTGCGACGGTGAGCTGAGCCCCGGCCAGCTCATCCATCTCGAGGACGTCGTCAAGGTCAAGGTCATCGACCGTACGGCCCTGATCCTCGACATCTTCGCCCAGCACGCCAAGTCCCGTGAGGGCAAGGCGCAGGTGGCGCTCGCGCAGATGCAGTACATGCTGCCGAGACTGCGGGGCTGGGGTCAGTCGCTGTCCCGTCAGATGGGCGGCGGCAAGGGCGGCGGCCTCGCCACCCGTGGTCCCGGTGAGACCAAGATCGAGACGGACCGGCGCCGTATCCGCGAGAAGATGGCGAAGATGCGCCGGGAGATTGCGGAGATGAAGACCGGCCGCGAGATCAAGCGTCAGGAGCGCCGCCGCAACAAGGTGCCCTCGGTCGCCATCGCCGGTTACACCAACGCCGGCAAGTCGTCCCTGCTCAACCGCCTCACGGGCGCGGGCGTCCTCGTCGAGAACGCGCTGTTCGCGACCCTCGACCCGACCGTGCGCCGGGCCGAGACCCCGAGCGGGCGGCTGTACACGCTGGCCGACACGGTCGGATTCGTACGCCATCTGCCGCACCACCTGGTCGAGGCGTTCCGCTCCACCATGGAGGAGGTCGGTGACTCCGACCTGATCCTGCACGTCGTGGACGGTTCGCACCCGGCACCGGAGGAACAGCTCGCCGCGGTCCGCGAGGTCATCAGTGACGTCGGCGCGACCAAGGTGCCCGAGATCGTGGTGATCAACAAGGCGGACGCGGCGGACCCGCTGGTGCTCCAGCGCCTGCTGCGGATCGAGAAGCGTTCCATCGCGGTCTCGGCGCGCACGGGCCAGGGCATGGACGAACTGCTCGCGCTGATCGACAGCGAGCTGCCGCGCCCCTCGGTCGAGGTCGAGGCGCTCGTTCCGTACACGCACGGCAAGCTGGTCGCCCGCGCCCACACCGAGGGCGAGGTGATCTCCGAGGAGCACACCGCGGAGGGCACCCTGCTCAAGGCGCGGGTCCACGAGGAGCTGGCGGCGGACCTCGCTCCGTACGTCCCGGCGTCGGCCCTCCGCTAGGCGGACACCCCGGCACCTCGCCGGGCGCCCGGTCGGCGCGTCCTCCGGGCGACCGCTCCGGATGTACGAAGGCCCGCCCCCTGACGAGGGGGGCGGGCCTTCGTCTTTGGCACGTGCACGCCGGTTCCTGCCGGCGGGGGGCCTACCGGCCGCCGTACTCCTCGCTCATCCGCTGGTAGAGCGCCTGGGCGCCCTTGCCGAGCTGCGGTCCGGCCAGCCAGGTGTGCGCGGCCGGGCCGATCGAGGTGTTCGAGACGAGCGCGGTCCGGCCGTCGACGACCCGGAACCAGCCGCCGCCGGACGAACCGCCGGTCATGGTGCAGCCGATGCGGTACATCGTGGGCACGGCCGGGCTCAGCGAGAGACGGCCCGGCCGGTCGACACACTTGAACATGCTCAGTCCGTCGTACGGCGGCGCGGCCGGGTAGCCCCAGGCGCCCACCGTCCCGGCTTCCCGGGCGGACGGAGCGGAGAAGTCCACGTCCAGGGCGTTGCCGACGGTCTCCTCCAGCGACCTGCCGCCGTTCCCCGGCTTCACGTGCAGCACCGCGTAGTCGTACGGGGCGCCCGCGCCGCCCGTCTCGTCGCCGCCGGAGATCCACTCGTCGGAGGTCGCGGCCCAGTCCGCCCACCACTGGCCGTACGGCGCGATCTCCTGAGCGGCGGCGCCGGCGAGCTCCGCCTCGGACCCGCCCCGGTCGTTGTAGGACGGCACGAAGGTGATGTTGCGGTACCAGCCGCCGTCACCGCCGGCGTGCACGCAGTGGCCCGCGGTCCACACGAGGTTGGACCTCCCGGGGTGGTTCACGTCCTTGACGACCGTGCCCGAGCAGACCATCGAGCCCTCGGGGGAGTCGAAGAAGACCTTCCCGACCGGAGCGGCGTGCTCGTGGTACGGAGTCCGCTCGGGCCGGGCCTCGACGGGGGCCGGTTCCGGGTCGCTGACCCCCTGGTCCGCCGCCGCGTCCCGCAGGGAGATCGTCTTGGCCGGGTCCTTGGCGGACCTCATCCGCTCGGGCTTCCACAGCCCGTCGATCACCGGATTGACGAAGTCCTCGGCCTCACCTGGCCACTGGTCCTCGTCCCAGTCCTTCCAGGCGCCGTCCTTCCACTCGTCGACATCGATGCCGTGCTCCTTGAGCCTGTCCTTGATGCCGTCCGGAATCTCGATCTCGTCGTCGCCGCTCGCCGGCCCCCGCGACGCGGATGCGGAGGACCCGCCGTCCGCCCGGTCGTCACCGGTGCCGCAGGCGGTCGCGGTCAGTGCCAGGGCGGCCATGAGGCCGGTGGCGGCGAGGACCCCGCGCCGCGGTCCTGAGAATCCCATTGGTTTCGTACCCCCCGGTCGAATCCTGTTCCCGCGCCGGCCGGGGGCGGGCGCCGCCCCGGGGGAGTCCCCGGACACGGCCTCCGTCGCCCGCCCGGACTTCTGTCACGCCGTGCGCGTCACCGCCCGGCGAACTTCTCGCTCACCGAGTCGTACACGCCCTTGGCCACGTCGCCCAGCCGCGGACCCGCCAGCCAGCCGAACTTGGCCGGGCCGATCGAGGTGTTGGAGACGAGGGCCGGCTTGCCGTCCGCACCCGTGGCCACCCAGCCGCCGCCCGAGGAACCGCCGGTCATCGTGCAGCCGATGCGGTACATCGTCGGTTCGGACTGCGCGACCGACAGCCGGCCCGGCTCGTCCGTGCACTGGTACAGCTTCTGGCCGTCGAACGGCGCCGCGGCCGGGTACCCGGTGGCGGTGATGCTCGGCACCTCGGGCACGGCCGGTGCGTTGAAGTTCACGGGCAGCGCCGAACCCACCGTCTCCTCCAGGGACTTGCCGCCGCTGCCCTTCTCCGGCGTCACGTGCAGCACCGCGTAGTCGTACGAGGCTCCCTGGCCGCCGGTGGAACCGCCCTGCTCGATCCACTGGTCCGAGGTCTGCGCCCAGTCGCTCCACCAGACGCCGTACGGAGCGACCTCCTCGCGCGGAGCGTCCGTGAGCTGCGCCTCGGTCCGGCCCGCGTCGTTGTACGAGGGCACGAAGGCGATGTTGCGGTACCAGCCGCCCTTCTTGCCGGCGTGCACGCAGTGGCCCGCCGTCCACACGAGGTTGGACTTGCCCGGGTGCGCGGGGTCCTGGACCACCGTCGCCGAGCAGACCATCGTGCCCTCGGGGGCGTCGAAGAACACCTTGCCCGCCTCGGGCACGTTGGAGTGGTACGACGCCTTCACGGCCTGCGCCGTCACCGGGGCCGGCTCCGGGTCGGTGACGCCCTGGTCACCGGCGAGGTCGGCCTCGTCGACGCCCTTGTCCTTGTCCGGGTCGTCGGCGTCGCGCATACGGGCCGGGTCCCAGAGGTCCTTGATGATCGGGTTGATGAACTCGTCGGCCTGGCGCAGCCACTCGTCCTTGTCCCAGTTCTTCCAGGCGCCGTCCTTCCACTTGTCGACATCGATGCCGTGCTCTTTGAGCTTGTCCTTGATGTCGTCCGGGATCTGGATCTTTCCGTCGCCGTCCTGGGACGCGGAGGCGGTCGGGTCGCCGCTCGCCGTGCTGCTGCCCGAGTCGCAGGCGGTGGCCGTCAGCGCCAGGGCCGCCGCGAGGCCGACTGCCGTCAGGGCGGGGGACGTTCTGCGGCGCGCGCTCCTGCCTCGACGGGCGGCGAAGGGCGGGCGTATGGATCGCATGGTGTGACTCCCCCTGAACGTATGGGAACTGTGCTGTGTGACTGCGGCGTTTGAGCGGCTCGTCCGGTACGGCCGAACGGCACCACAGACTATGCGGTCGCCATGCGGGTCGTTCCACGGAACGGCAACGGTTCAGCTACGGGGGACGCGCGCGCGGTGCCCGGCGGTTTCCGGCGGCAGGTCCCTGCCTCCTCGCCGGTCCTCCCGGCGAGGAGGCCGCCGGTCCTCGACGGCGAAGGACCGGCAAGGCCTGGCAAAGAACCCCGAATTCACCCGCTTCCCAAAGCGGCCGGCGTCGTTGGTACGTACGGGGGGCCTGCCGCCTGCGTCCGGACCCTCCTGCCAACTCGCCTCTGAACAGCGGGAGGACCTGAAGTCGTGGCCGTGACCGAGTCAGCGGTGGTGCCGGTGGGGGCGCCAGGGGAATCCGAGGGGGCGCGGGACTTCGGCCCCGAAGCGGCCGAGCGGGCGCGCGCCGCGCACGAGGGCATTCTGCGGCGCCAGTCGGCGCGCGAATCGGCGGCCCGTACCTACGCGCGCGCCCTCCCGATCGTTCCCGTACGGGCCCGCGGGCTGACGATCGAGGGCGCCGACGGGCGCCGCTATCTCGACTGCCTCTCCGGAGCCGGGACCCTCGCCCTCGGGCACAACCACCCCGTCGTCCTGGAAGCGGTCAGGAAGGTCCTCGACTCGGGGGCACCCCTGCATGTCCTGGACCTCGCGACACCGGTCAAGGACGCCTTCACCACCGAGCTGTTCCGTACGCTTCCGCCGCGGTTCGCCGAGCGCGCGCGGGTCCAGTTCTGCGGACCGGCCGGCACGGACGCCGTGGAGGCCGCGTTCAAACTGGTGCGCGCGGCCACCGGCCGCACCGGCACGCTCGCGTTCACCGGCGCCTACCACGGGATGACCGCGGGGGCGCTCGAAGCGTCCGGAGGCGCGACGGACGTACGTGTCACGCGCCTGCCCTATCCGCACGACTACCGCTGCCCGTTCGGCATCGGCGGCGACCGCGGCGCCGAACTCGCCGCGCGCTGGACGGAGTCCCTCCTCGACGACACCAAGTCGGGCGTTCCGCTTCCCGCCGGGATGATCCTCGAACCCGTCCAGGGCGAGGGCGGGGTCATTCCCGCGCCGGACGCCTGGACCAGGCGGATGCGCGAGATCACCGAGTCCCGGTCCATCCCGCTGATCGTGGACGAGGTCCAGACGGGCGTGGGCCGGACCGGCGCCTTCTGGGCCGTGGAGCACAGCGGGATCACCCCGGACGTGATGGTGCTGTCGAAGGCCATCGGCGGCAGCCTGCCGCTGGCCGTCGTCGTCTACCGCGACGACCTCGACGTCTGGGAGCCCGGCGCCCACGCCGGCACCTTCCGCGGCAACCAACTGGCCATGGCCGCCGGCGCGGCCACCCTGGCGTACGTCCGCGAGCACGGTCTCGCCGAACGCGCGGCGACCGTCGGGACCCGCATGCTGGAGCGGCTGCGCCCGCTCACCACGGAGTTCCCCTGCGTCGGCGACGTACGCGGCCGCGGTCTGATGATCGGCCTCGAACTCGTCGACCCGGAAGGGCCACCGCACCCCGCGCCCGACGGACCCCGCCCCGCCGCGCCCGAACTCGCCGCCGCCGTCCAGCGGGAATGCCTGCGCCGGGGCCTGATCGTGGAACTCGGGGGCCGCCGGTCGAGCGTCGTACGGCTCCTCCCTCCCCTGACGATCAGTGACGAACAGGCGTCCGCCGTGCTCGACCGGCTCGCCGACGCGGTGAGCGCGGTGAGTTCGACGGGCCCGGAGGACCGGAGATCCGGTGCCGACGGCCCCGAGTGACGACAGCGCCAAGAGCCCGACGCGTCCCGGCCGGGTCCGCAGATCCACCAGGAACGCCAAAAGCCCGACGAACCCGGGTTCCGGCCCGGTTCCGTCGCCGTACGATCCCGAACGACCCGCAAGGAACTCCTCGTGAACACCACCCCCGCACCCGACAGTCCTCCCTCCCCGTACGTGCGAGCGGCGGCCGTGGACACAACGGCCCCGGGGCTGCCCGGACCGGAGTCCGTCCCCCGGCAGACGGAGGCGGCCCGGGCGCCCGAACGGACGGGCGGGGCAGGCGCCGGCCTGCCGGACACGCTGGATCACCCCGACACCCGGACGGCCGCGCAGGCGGCGGCGGTCGAGAACCTGCTGCGCTGCTGGGTACGGGAGAACGACCTGGCCGCCCCCCACGACGGCACCCTGCGCATCGCGCTGCCGGCCAGCGGGGCGACCCTGCTCGTTCCCGTCCGCCACTGGTCCCCCTCCGGCTGGCACCGCTTCGGGCTCCCGCTCCTCGCCGGCGCTCCCGACCGGGCACCGGCAGCCGACGCGGTGACCGTGGCGGCCCTGCTCGCACGCGAGACGGCCCCCGGAACGCCGGCCGCGGACACGAGCCACCCGGCACCCTCCGAGGAACCGGCGGCGGCCGCGCCGGGCGGGTCCGACCCCCGGCACACGGACAGCCCGGCCGGTGAAGGCACCGACCTCGTCGGCCGCGTCGCCGACTCGGTCCGGCGCACCGCCGTGTTCATCAGGGACCGCAGGGAGCACCCCGCCGACCCGTCCGACCTCTTCCTCGCCGCGGAGCAGGCACTCCTCCTCGGCCATCCGCTGCACCCGACGCCGAAGGGACGCGACGGCCTCTCCGACGCGGAAGGCAGGCTGTACTCACCCGAGTCGCGCGGTTCCTTCCCCCTGCACTGGATGGCGGTCGCCCCCTCGGCACTGGCATCCGACTCGGCGTGGACGGAACGCGGCCGCCCCGTCCCGGCGGAGCAGCTCACCATGCGGCTGGCCGGCCCCGGCCTGTCCCTCCCCGAGGGCTACGCCGCCGTACTGCCCCTGCACCCCTGGCAGGCGCGGGAAGTCCGGAACCGTCCCGAGACCGCGGCCCTGCTGGACGCCGGACTGCTCCGCGACCTCGGTCCGCACGGCACGCCGTGGCACCCCACCTCCTCCGTCCGGACCGTCTACCGGTCCGGTGCCCCCGCGATGCTGAAACTGTCGCTGGGCCTGCGCATCACCAACTCCCGTCGGGAGAACCTCCGCAAGGAACTCCACCGCGGCGCCGAGGTCCACCGTCTGCTGCGGGGCGGCCTGTCCGAGCAGTGGCAGTCCGTCCACCCCGGCTTCGACATCGTCCGCGACCCGGCCTGGCTCGCCGTCGACGGCCCAGGCGGCGACCCGCTTCCCGGGCTCGACGTGATGATCCGCCACAATCCGTTCGGGCCGACGGACGACGTCGGCTGTGTCGCGGGGCTGGTCTCGCCCCGGCCGTACGCACGCCCGGGCACGCACGACCCGGCCGGGCGCGGCACCTTCACGAGCTCCCGGCTCACCGAGATCGTCACCGGGCTCGCGGGCCGGACCGGCCGCCCGCGCGGAGCCGTCGCCACCGAATGGTTCCTGCGCTACCTCGAACAGGTCGTACGCCCCGTTCTCTGGCTGGACAGCGAGGCGGGCATCGCCCTGGAGGCGCACCAGCAGAACACCCTGCTCCTGCTGGACGCCGAGGGCTGGCCCGCGGGCGGCCGCTACCGCGACAACCAGGGCTACTACTTCCGCGAGTCCCGGCGCGCGGAACTCGACCACCGGCTGCCCGGCATCGGGACGCACAGCGACACCTTCGTCTCCGACGAGGTCACCGACGAACGCTTCGCCTACTACCTGGCCGTCAACAACGTCTTCGGCCTCATCGGGGCCTTCGGCTCCCAGCGGCTCGCCGACGAGGGCTTGTTGCTCGCCGCGTTCCGGCGCTTCCTCCACGGTACGGCCACCGGCCCGGCGCGGCTGCGGACCCCGCTGCCCGCCCTGCTCCTCGACTCACCCGTCCTGCGCTGCAAGGCCAACCTGCTCACCCGGCTGCACGGCCTCGACGAACTCGTCGGTCCCGTCGACACCCAGTCCGTCTACGTCACCATCACCAACCCCCTGCACTCCTGAGAGGAGCGTCGTCGTGCCTCCCACCGATGAGAGCACCGACGCCGGCACCGCCCGCGCCGTCCCCGCCGACCGAGGACCCGCGCCCGGATCCCGTGCGGGCGGCGGATCGGGCCCCGGCGTCGGCACGGACTGCGAGGACACGCTCGACCTGCGCCTCTCCGAGGAACTGATCGCACTGTTCGCCGGGGACACAGGCTCTCGGGACGGGATCGCGGACGGCGGTCCGGGCAGATCTCCGGAGGAGCCCGCCGACGCGGACGATCTGCTCGACCGCGTCGGCGACTGGGGGCCGGTGAGGACGCCCGCGGGCGTGCTCCACCTCGTCCCGGTGCGGGCCGGCCGCGGCCTGGCCCTCGTCCACCGCTGGATGAACGACCCCGCCGTCGCGGAGTTCTGGGAGCTGGCGGGACCCGAGACCGTGGTCGAGGAGCACGTGCTCCGGCAGCTCGACGGCGACGGACGCAGCGTCCCGTGCCTCGGTGTGCTCGACGGCACCCCGATGAGCTACTGGGAGGTCTACCGCGCGGACCTCGACCCCCTGGCACGTCATTACCCCGCCCGGCCCCACGACACAGGGCTCCACCTCCTCGTCGGCGGTGTCGCCGACCGCGGGCGGGGCCTCGGCTCCACCCTGCTCAGGGCCGTCGCCGACCACGTGCTGGACAGACGCCCCTCGTGCGCCCGCGTCGTCGCGGAACCCGACCTCCGCAACACCCCCTCCGTGTCCGCGTTCCTGAGCGCGGGCTTCCGGTTCTTCGCCGAGGTCGACCTGCCCGGCAAAAGGGCGGCCCTCATGATCCGGGACCGTGCCCTGCGCGATCTGCTGTAGAGCCGTCGCTCCGTGACGTGCCGATCGCCCGATCCGGTTCCCCGCCCTGGAGTCCGTGTGCCGCATCCCTTGATCCCCAGACCCGCGCCCGGCTTGATCACGTCTTCGACCGACCTGATCACGTCTCCGGTTCCCGCCTTGATCGCCCGGTTGTCAGTGGCGCCCCGTAGGCTGGCAGCGCTATGACGAAGCCCTCACTCCCCGAACTCCTGCATGCTGCCGTCACCGCTGTCGGCGGCACGGAGCGCCCCGGCCAGGTGACGATGGCCGAAGCCGTCGCGGCGGCCATCGACGACAGCTCCCACCTGCTGATCCAGGCGGGCACCGGCACCGGAAAGTCGCTCGGCTATCTGGTTCCCGCGCTCGCGCACGGTGAGCGGGTGGTCGTGGCGACCGCCACCCTGGCGCTCCAGCGCCAGCTCGTGGAGCGGGACCTGCCGCGCACCGTCGACGCGCTGCACCCGCTGCTGCGGCGCCGCCCCGAGTTCGCGATGCTGAAGGGCCGGTCGAACTACCTGTGCCTGCACCGTCTGCACGAGGGCGTCCCGCAGGACGAGGAGGAGGGCCTCTTCGACCCGTTCGAGGCGGCCGCGCCCACCAGCAAGCTGGGACAGGACCTGCTGCGGCTGCGCGACTGGTCGGACGAGACCGAGACCGGTGACCGGGACGACCTCACACCCGGTGTCTCCGACCGGGCCTGGAGTCAGGTGTCGGTGTCCTCCAGGGAGTGCCTCGGCGCCACCAAGTGCGCCTACGGAGCGGAGTGCTTCGCCGAGATGGCCCGGGAGCGGGCCAAGCTCGCCGAGGTCGTCGTCACCAACCACGCGCTGCTCGCGATCGACGCCATCGAGGGCGCGCCGGTCCTGCCGCAGCACGAGGTGCTGATCGTCGACGAGGCCCACGAGCTCGTCTCCCGGGTCACCGGTGTCGCCACCGGAGAGCTCACACCCGGACAGGTCAACCGTGCCGTGCGCCGCTCCGCGAAGCTCGTCAACGAAAAGGCCGCCGACCAGCTCCAGACCGCGGCCGAGGGCTTCGAACGCCTGATGGAGCTGGCCCTGCCGGGCCGCCTGGAGGAGATCCCCGAGGACCTCGGATACGCGCTGATGGCGCTGCGCGACGCCGCCCGCACGGTGATCACCGCCCTCGGCTCCACCCGCGACAAGTCCGTCCAGGACGAGGACGCCGTGCGCAAGCAGGCGCTGGCGTCCGTCGAGTCCGTGCACGCCGTTGCGGAGCGCATCGCCAACGGCTCCGAGTACGACGTCGTCTGGTACGAGCGGCACGACCGCTTCGGTGCCTCGCTCCGGGTCGCTCCGATGAACGTGTCGGGGCTCCTCAGGGAGAAGCTGTTCGCCGACCGCTCGGTCGTCCTGACGTCCGCGACCCTCAAACTCGGCGGGGACTTCAACGGCGTGGGGGCGTCGATGGGCCTCGCCCCCGAAGGCGCGGAGGGCGACGATCTCCCCCAGTGGAAGGGCGTCGACGTCGGCTCGCCCTTCGACTACCCCCGGCAGGGCATCCTGTACGTCGCCCGGCATCTCTCACGCCCCGCGCGGGACGCCGACCGGGGGGACATGCTCGACGAGCTCACCGAGCTGATCCAGGCCGCCGGCGGCCGCACGCTCGGTCTGTTCTCCTCGATGCGCGCGGCCCAGCTCGCGGCGGAGGAACTGCGGTCCCGCATCCCCGAGTACCCGATCCTGCTCCAGGGCGAGGAGACGCTCGGCGAGCTGATCAAGAACTTCGCGGCCGATCCGAAGACCTGTCTGTTCGGCACGCTCTCGCTCTGGCAGGGCGTGGACGTTCCCGGTCCCAGCTGCCAGCTCGTCGTCATGGACAAGATCCCCTTCCCCCGCCCCGACGACCCGCTGATGAGCGCGCGCCAGAAGGCGGTCGAGGAGAACGGGGGCAACGGCTTCATGGCCGTCGCCGCCACCCACGCGGCCCTTCTCATGGCCCAGGGCGCCGGCCGTCTCGTCCGGGCGTCGGGTGACAAGGGTGTGGTCGCCGTGCTGGACCAGCGTCTGGCCACGGCCCGTTACGGCAGCTATCTGAAGGCCTCGCTCCCCGACTTCTGGTACACCACGGACCCGAACCAGGTCCGCAGATCCCTCGCGGCGATCGACGAGAAGGCCCGGACGGCCGAGGCGGGACAGCCCGAGGCCGAGCCGAAGGACACGTAGCGCCACCCAGGCCGACGGACAGGCACCGTCGCCGACCTGGCACCACCTGCCTGGCGCCTGGGACACCGGGTGCCAGCTCCCTGGTGTCCGTCTGGCGGTCGGGCCCCCGGGTGCCTGGTGGGTGGAGGTCAGGTCAGGGCCTCCGGCCGGAAAACGCAGGACCCCGGAACCGGCGCAGTTGGTTCCGGGGCCCGGTCAGGGGCGAGGGCGGCGGACCGCCCGTCGCGGTGTCACACCCGACGCAGTACGGCGACGACCTTTCCGAGGATGGTCGCCTCGTCGCCGGGGATCGGCTGGTACGCCGAGTTGTGCGGCAGCAGCCACACGTGTCCGTCCTCACGCTTGAAGCGCTTCACCGTGGCCTCGCCGTCCAGCATCGCGGCGACGATGTCGCCGTTCTCGGCGACCGGCTGGCGGCGGACCGTCACCCAGTCCCCGTCGCAGATGGCGGCCTCGATCATCGAGTCACCGACCACCTTCAGGACGAACAGCTCTCCGTCGCCGACCAGCTGGCGGGGGAGGGGGAAGACGTCCTCCACCGACTCCTCGGCGAGGATCGGGCCACCGGCGGCGATCCGGCCGACGAGCGGCACGTACGACGCGGCCGGCTTGCCCGCCGTGTCCGTCGGCTGCACCGACGACTGGTCGGAGCCCCGTACCTCGTACGCGCGCGGACGGTGCGGGTCTCGCCGCAGGAAGCCCTTGCGCTCCAGTGCCATCAGCTGGTGTGCGACGGAGGAGGTGCTGGAGAGGCCGACGGCCTGCCCGATCTCCCGCATCGACGGCGGGTAGCCGCGCCGCTGCACGGAGTCCCGGATCACCTCGATCACCCGGCGCTGCCGGTCGGTGAGTCCCGAGCTGTCGGCCCGGATGCCTGGAGGTCGGCCAGGCAGGGAGCGCTTTGGCCCCTCATGATTCGCGGCTTCGTTCATCACATGCACCGGCTCGAGTCGGCCCTGGGAGCGGTCCTGGGCGGTGATGGTGGCGCTGTCTGCGGTGGTGGTCACGTCGGCCCCTCTCGATGGTCTCCCTGCTGCACAACGGTAGTTGCTTTCGAAAGGTTGCGCCAAACACACGTTCGAGTGAAAAAATTCGAATTGCCTGACGTGGTCATGTGTCTGGGTGTATGGCTGTCGATGTGCCCGGCGGGCGGAAGGGCCTGCCGCTGTACCCTTCACCGCCGGAGCCGACGGCCGCCCGGGCCGGTGTCCAGTCTGCCATCCGGCGGCCGGCGGGCCGGGAAAGCGGTCTCTTTCCGTGTGCCGGGCACGCCGTCCCCCGTGTCCGGGATGGGCATGTCCGTGCGGCACGTGCCCTTACGTGTGCGACACGCGCGGCGTGGGTGGATTCACAGACCGAGCCCCACATCTAGTGGTTGGATTGCGAACGCATCCCAGAACTTGTGGTCCCCCGGCGCTCCTGCCCCTCGGGCATCGCCTATGCTTGAGGCTGCTTCGAGGGGCCCGTGAGGTCCCTCGAGGTTCCTGAGTCGTGCTGTGAAGGAGGGTTGGAGCCATGCACTGCCCCTTCTGCAGGCACCCCGACAGCCGCGTCGTCGACAGTCGTACGACCGATGACGGCACGTCGATCCGCAGGCGCCGCCAGTGCCCCGACTGCTCCCGTCGTTTCACGACCGTGGAGACGTGTTCGCTGATGGTGGTGAAGCGCTCCGGGGTGACCGAGCCCTTCAGCCGCACGAAGGTCATCAACGGCGTGCGCAAGGCATGCCAGGGACGGCCCGTCACCGAGGACGCGCTCGCCCAGCTCGGCCAGCGGGTCGAAGAGGCCGTGCGAGCCACCGGAAGCGCCGAGCTGACCACCCACGACGTGGGGCTGGCCATACTCGGACCCCTGCAGGAACTCGACCTCGTGGCGTACATGAGGTTCGCGTCCGTGTACCGGGCCTTCGACTCGCTCGACGACTTCGAGGCCGCCATCGCGGAACTCAGGAAGATGAACCGGTGCCCCGCCGCGGACGACGACGTCCCGGACGCGGTGCGCCAGGAGAGCGACCACGGGTCCGGCGGAACCGCTGAGGTTCCCGTGCCCGCCACCGCCGCGGACTGACCGCGGACCGGACCCTTCGGGACGTCCGGTCCCGCCCGCGGGCGGTGACCACAGACTTGCAGCGCACCGCCGTGCCAGCGGCGTGCGCGGCATCAGACAGAGACCGTGCCACGGGAAGTTCGCGGCACTTGAGCGCGTTTTAGCCTGTTACAGGGAGGCGGCATGACAGAGACGGCGAGCGGTCCGGCACGAGGTTCCCGCGCGAAGAGCGGAGCCAAGGCCAGCAAGGGACTGCGCATCGAGCGCATCCACACCACCCCCGGCGTGCACCCGTACGACGAGGTGGAGTGGGAGCGCCGTGACGTCGTCATGACCAACTGGCGCGACGGCTCGGTCAACTTCGAGCAGCGTGGCGTCGAGTTCCCCGGCTTCTGGTCGGTGAACGCGGTCAACATCGTCACCAGCAAGTACTTCCGCGGTGCCGTCGGCACCCCGCAGCGCGAGGTGAGCCTCAAGCAGCTCATCGACCGCATCGTGAAGACGTACCGGAAGGCCGGCGAGGACTTCAAGTACTTCTCCTCGCCCGCCGACGCCGAGATCTTCGAGCACGAGCTGGCGTACGCCCTCCTGCACCAGATCTTCAGCTTCAACAGCCCCGTCTGGTTCAACGTCGGGACCCCCCAGCCCCAGCAGGTCTCCGCCTGCTTCATCCTGGCCGTCGACGACTCCATGGAGTCGATCCTCGACTGGTACAAGGAAGAGGGCATGATCTTCAAGGGCGGCTCCGGCGCCGGCCTGAACCTCTCCCGCATCCGCTCCTCCAAGGAGCTCCTCTCCTCGGGCGGCAACGCCTCGGGTCCCGTCTCCTTCATGCGCGGTGCCGACGCCTCCGCAGGAACGATCAAGTCGGGCGGCGCGACCCGTCGCGCGGCCAAGATGGTCATCCTCGACGTCGACCACCCCGACATCGAGGACTTCATCGAGACCAAGGTCAAGGAGGAGGAGAAGATCCGCGCCCTGCGCGACGCGGGCTTCGACATGGACCTGGGCGGCGACGACATCACGTCCGTCCAGTACCAGAACGCCAACAACTCGGTCCGCGTGAACGACACGTTCATGAAGGCGGTCGAGGAGGGCGGCACCTTCGGCCTCACCTCGCGCATGACCGGTGAGGTCATCGAGAAGGTCGACGCCAAGTCCCTCTTCCGCAAGATGGCCGAGGCCGCCTGGGCCTGCGCCGACCCGGGCATCCAGTACGACGACACGATCAACCACTGGCACACGTGCCCGGAGTCCGGCCGCATCAACGGCTCGAACCCGTGCAGCGAGTACATGCACCTGGACAACACGTCCTGCAACCTCGCCTCCCTGAACCTGATGAAGTTCCTGAAGGACGACGGCCAGGGCCACCAGTCCTTCGACGTCGAGCGCTTCGCCCAGGTCGTCGAGCTGGTCATCACCGCGATGGACATCTCCATCTGCTTCGCCGACTTCCCGACCGAGAAGATCGGCGAGAACACCCGCGCCTTCCGCCAGCTCGGCATCGGCTACGCCAACCTCGGCGCCCTCCTGATGGCGACCGGCCACGCGTACGACTCCGACGGCGGCCGCGCGCTCGCCGGCGCCATCACCTCCCTGATGACGGGCACGTCGTACAAGCGCTCCGCGGAGCTCGCCGCGGTCGTCGGCCCGTACGACGGCTACGCCCGCAACGCGCAGCCGCACCAGCGCGTCATGAAGCAGCACGCCGACGCCAACACCTCGGCCGTCCGCATGGACGACCTGGACACCCCGATCTGGGCCGCCGCCACGGAGGCCTGGCAGGACGTGATCCGCCTCGGAGAGAAGAACGGCTTCCGCAACGCGCAGGCCTCCGTCATCGCCCCGACCGGCACCATCGGTCTCGCGATGTCCTGTGACACCACCGGCCTCGAACCCGACCTCGCGCTGGTCAAGTTCAAGAAGCTGGTCGGCGGCGGCTCGATGCAGATCGTCAACGGCACCGTGCCGCAGGCCCTGCGCCGCCTGGGCTACCAGGAGGAGCAGATCGAGGCGGTCGTCGCCCACATCGCCGAGCACGGCAACGTGGTCGACGCCCCCGGTCTCAAGCACGAGCACTACGAGGTCTTCGACTGCGCCATGGGCGAGCGCTCCATCTCCGCGATGGGCCACGTCCGCATGATGGCCGCGATCCAGCCGTGGATCTCCGGCGCGCTCTCCAAGACGGTCAACCTGCCGGAGACGGCGACCGTCGAGGACGTCGAAGAGGTCTACTTCGAGGCGTGGAAGATGGGCGTCAAGGCGCTCGCGATCTACCGCGACAACTGCAAGGTCGGCCAGCCCCTCTCCGCCAAGACCAAGGAGAAGGAGAAGGCCGAGGTCACGGCCAAGGCCGAGGAAACGATCCGCACCGCGGTCGAGAAGGTCGTCGAGTACCGCCCGGTCCGCAAGCGTCTGCCCAAGGGCCGTCCCGGCATCACCACGTCCTTCACGGTCGGCGGCGCCGAGGGTTACATGACCGCCAACTCCTACCCCGACGACGGTCTCGGCGAGGTCTTCCTGAAGATGTCGAAGCAGGGCTCCACCCTCGCGGGCATGATGGACGCCTTCTCGATCGCCGTCTCGGTCGGTCTGCAGTACGGCGTGCCGCTGGAGACGTACGTCTCGAAGTTCACCAACATGCGCTTCGAGCCGGCCGGCATGACGGACGACCCGGACGTGCGGATGGCGCAGTCGATCGTCGACTACATCTTCCGCCGCCTGGCGCTGGACTTCCTGCCCTTCGAGACGCGCTCCGCGCTCGGCATCCACTCCGCGGAGGAGCGCCAGCGCCACCTGGAGACGGGTTCCTACGAACCCTCCGAGGACGAGGTCGACGTCGAGGGCCTGGCCCAGTCCGCGCCCCGCGCGCAGGAGCTGAAGGCCGTCGCCGCCCCCAGGACCGAGACGGTCGTGGCCGAGCCCGCCCCGAGGCAGGTCCACACCAGCGCCGAGCTGGTGGAGATGCAGCTGGGCATCCAGGCCGACGCCCCGCTCTGCTTCTCCTGCGGCACGAAGATGCAGCGGGCCGGCTCCTGCTACATCTGCGAGGGCTGCGGTTCGACGAGCGGTTGCAGCTGATACCGGGCGTCGGTCCGGTGAGCGGTCGCGGCTGACGCCGCGGGCCCGTCGGGCGTGAACGACTGGTCAGGGCGGTGGAGCGGGCAGTTCGCTCCACCGCCCTCGGCGTTGACAGCGGGTTCCGGTTCATCCGGGGGCGGGCCCGTCGTGCGGGCTCACCGCCGGACAGACCGGGCGCCGCGGGGTTCCGGTTCCCGGATCCGGCAGAATCCGTTTTTCCTACGAAACGATCAACGGCTAGTCTCCCTCCGCGCACGGGGCGCGACGGGGAGGGCGGGGGACATGGCCGACGAGGTGGCGGGATCGAAGAGAGCCCTGAACACAGGGGTTCAGGCGGTCGCGGCGGTGGTGCTGGTCGCGGGTGTCACGGGAGGGGTATGGGGGCTGTCGGGGATCGTCCCGGACGACGACGGCACCGGTCGGCCGGCCACCTGCGCCGGCGAGCACGGCACCCCGGCGGCGAAGCGCGTCTCCGGTGCGCAGCTGTGCCGGGCGCTGAACCGCTCGGACCTGCCGGTCCTCCTCGGGACACCCGACGAGCACGCGCGGACGGCCGACGGTGACGACAACTGGATCACCCTCGACGGCGGCACCAGGATCGCCAGCCCGGAAGCGGTGGTCACGCTGGAGACGTACTGCGTGAAGCTGTCGGCTTCCGAGGACCGGTTCTCCGTCTCCCAGGGCCTCGATCTGCTGCCGAAGGCCGAGCCGAGGCAGATCCTGGGCCACCCGGCGGTCCTCTCCTCGGACCGGACGGCCGCCTCCGGCTCCGGCGGGACCGGGAGCGGCACCGCCCGCGGCCTGCTGGTCGCCAAGGACCCCGAGGGAGGCGGCGGTTCGTTCGAGATCACCGTCTGGCGCCAGGACCGCGCGGCACCCGACGACGCGGCGTTGTTCCGCGTCGCCGAGCTGGTGCTGCCGACCGTCCCGGGCTGGAGGAGCGGCTGAACCCCCGCCGCCGGGCGGCCCCGGGACCGACGGCGGGTACGGCGCGGACCCGAAGCCCCGGGCCGCGCCTCACGCCTCCTGCGGGCTGCCCATGATCCTGGCGAACGTCGCCGGATCGGTGTCGTAGCCGCGGAGGCCCGCGTGGAACGTCCATTCCCCGGAGTGGTCGCGCGCGAACTCCCCGATGGTCGCGGCCGTCGAGCCCCGGACGTCCCCGAAGTCGCCCTGCGTCAGGACCGTGTAGCCCTCACGCAGACGGAAGGCGGGGTTGAGGACATCGGCGAAGGTCCGCGCCCCCGTGCGCTGCTGGATGAGGACACCGACGACCACGCGCGCGTAACGGCTGTTCAGGCGCTCGAGTTCGAGGGTCATGACCTCGTCCCAGCCGAAGCCCTTCCCGTCCTTGCTGTCGCGGTTCAGATAGATGGTGCCGTCCGGGGAACGGCTGCCGAAATGCACCACGTAGTCCGGATCCCCGTGCGGCGCGGACGCCAGATACGTCGCCGCGACGATGTCGAGGTCGGTAGCGGACTCCCCCGTTGGGCTGGGGTCCCACTTGACCGCCAACTCGGCCTTGCGGATCCCCTTGTTGAGACCGTTCACCGGATGTCCCCTCCCCGTTCCTCACCAGTCACCGGGCCAACTCCCCTGAGAGTAGGGCCGGTTGTCCATCGTGCCATGTGCGCCGGGGTGCGCGCCCGAATCGACTCCGCCGGAGCGTGACCGGCGCCACGTTCCGGGGCCGTACGATGGCGCGGTGCTGGTCAAGTGGATTCGCTGCACCGTGGTCGACCGCCGCGGTTTCGAACGGGGGCAGCGGAAGTGGGCGGGGCTTCTGGGGGAGCCGGGATTCCGGGGACAGGGGGGAGGATGGAGTGTGGGGCGGTCCGGCGTCGCGCACGTCTTCTCGTTCTGGGAGAGCCGCGCCTTCTACGACTCCTTCATGGCCCGGTCCCATGACCGGCTCGCCGCCTCGCAGTCGGGCACGTTCAAGGACATGCAGGCCAAGCTGTTCGACTACCGCTTCGACGTGAAGACGGGCTTCGAGCCGCGCTTCACGGACTCCGACGTGGTCCGGGTCGCGCACTGCCGTGTCCACGAGGACCGCGCGGAGCACTTCGCCCTCATGCAGGAGAAGGTCTGGAACCCCGCGATGGCCGGTTCGCCCGGCATGATCCGGGGCATGTTCGGCGAGGCGCCCGGCAGCGAGTTCCTGGTCCTGTCCATGTGGCAGTCGGCCGCCGAGCACGGCAAGTACCGCGCCGAGCGGGTGGAGAGGCTGGCGCTGCGCGCCCAGCTGGAGGCCGACATAGCCGCTCTCGCGGGAGACGTCGTGCAACTCGAACCCGGCTGGATCGTCTGACGGAACCCCCCCCGTCGGGCGAACTGATGTGCGGAACGGTGTGGCCTGCGGTACGGGAACGGTGTGACCTGCGCCTTATGTGACCGTACGACCCCTCGAAGAGCGTCGGCACGATCTAGGGTTTTGGCATGGCACGACCACGGCGCATCGTCCTTGTCCGGCACGGCGAGTCGGTGGGCAATGCCGATGACACCGTGTACGAACGCGAGCCCGACCACGCTCTGGCGCTCACGGAGACGGGGTGGCAGCAGGCGGAGGACACCGGCAAGCGGCTGCGCGAGCTCTTCGGAAGGGAGCGCGTAAGCGTTTACGTATCCCCTTACCGCCGGACCCACGAGACCTTCCGGGCCTTCCACCTCGACCCCGGGCTCGTCCGGGTGCGCGAGGAACCGCGACTGCGCGAGCAGGACTGGGGAAACTGGCAGGACCGTGACGACGTACGCCTCCAGAAGGCGTATCGCGACGCGTACGGGCACTTCTTCTACCGGTTCGCGCAGGGCGAGTCCGGTGCCGACGTGTACGACAGGGTCGGCGGCTTCCTGGAGAGCCTGTACCGCAGCTTCGAGGCCCCCGACCATCCGCCGAACGTGCTCCTGGTGACCCACGGGCTGGCCATGCGGCTGTTCTGCATGCGCTGGTTCCACTGGACGGTCGCCGAGTTCGAATCGCTCTCCAACCCGGGGAACGCGGAGGTGAGGATGCTCGTTCTGGGGGAGGACGGCCGATACACCCTCGACCGTCCTTTCGAGCAGTGGCGCGATCCGGAAGTCGTTCGGAGCCACCGGATAGAGTGGCGGGGCGATGATCGCTGACACCTCTCCCGACGGGCGCTTCGAGCGCGCCCTCGCCAGCCTGCGCGGACTCGCGGTGGGAGACGCGCTGGGCTCGCAGTTCTTCGTGCCCGTGAACTACCCGCTGCTCAAGCGCCGGGAGCTGCCGCCCCGTCCCTGGCAGTGGACCGACGACACCGAGATGGCCTGTTCCGTGGTCGCGGTCCTGGCCGCCCACCACCGCGTCGACCAGGACGCGCTGGCTCACTCCTTCGCCGAGCGCCACGACTTCGACCGCGGCTACGGCCCGGCGGTCAACCGGCTGCTGCGGCTGATCCGCGAGGGCGGGGACTGGCGCGAGCTCGCGTCGGCCCTCTTCAAGGGACAGGGCTCCTGGGGCAACGGCGCCGCGATGCGGATCGCCCCCCTGGGCGCCTGGTACGCCGACGACCCGGAGCAGGCGACCCACCAGGCGGAGATCTCCGCCTATCCGACGCACCAGCACCGCGAGGCCGTGGTCGGAGCCATGGCCGTCGCCGCGGCCGCCGCGCTGGCCGCCGACCCGGCGGGCCCGCCGAGCGCCGAGGCCCTGCTGGACGGCGTCATCGCGCTCGTACCGCGCAGCGCCGTGGGGGCCGGGCTCAGACGTGCCCGCGACATGCTCGACTACGGGGACACCGCGACCGTGGCCGCCGTGCTGGGCTGCGGACGGCGTACGTCGGCACACGACACCGTTCCCTTCGCCCTGTGGTCCGCGGCGCGAGCCCTGGGTGACTACGAGGAGGGCTTCTGGGCCACCGCCCAGGTCGGCGGCGACGTGGACACGACCTGCGCCATCGTCGGCGGTGTGATCGCTTCCGGGAAGGCGGGAGCGCCCCCCGCGGCGTGGCTCGAAGCCACCGAGGCGTTGCCGGAATGGCTGCCCGGGCTCTCGACCGGGAGCACCGCGGGCGGCGTGTAGGACGTACGGCGGAGGGGCTCGACTCCGCCGAGCCGGAGACGGGGCGGCCGGGGGCGAGCCGTGCGCGGGCAGGGGGCGGTGCTCGGCCGTCTGCCGGCCTCGGGAGTCCTGCGGTTTCCCGGGGTTCCCGGAACACGTCGGGATGTCGTCGCCGCGCTGCCTCGGTGAGGTGCGCGGAGCGGGGGCGCAAAGGGGGCGTGGAGGGGCGCGCGCAGAGGAGCGCGGGGGCAGTGTCACAGCCCTGCTACAGCCCCACGACGCTGTGGTGAGCCGCTTTACCCGTGGATACCCTGTGCGCCACGCCGTCCGTTGATCATGGCGGGCGTGTGCCGACGAAGCACCGGTCGACGGCCTCTCCGCCCCAGTGGCGCGATCCGGGCTGCCCGGTGACCGGCTGGGAGGGGATCCCTTGTCCGACATACCGTCCACGCCCGAGCCCGCAGACGGGGCATCGGCGCAGCGGAAGAGTCCGGAGGCGAGCGAGGAGAATCCGGGAGCCGGGTCCCGGCTCCCGGGGGCAGGGGAGTCCCGGACCGCGGAGGCGGGAGAGCCCCGGCCCGCGGATTCCACGGGGCCGGACGGGCCCGGGGGCGCGGGTGGGTCCGGAGGCGTGCGAAAGCCCGGGGGAGCGGACGAACCCGGCGGCGAGGACGAGCCCGGAGGGGCGGGCCCGTCCGGGGACGGTGAGGGGACCGGCGTCGGGCGAAGGCCCGGCATGCGGCCCTCGCCCGAGCGGGCGGCCGGTGCCGACGGCGGGGCGCGGCCCCGGCCGCCGCGGGCGAGGACGGGCAAGGCGGACCCGCCGGACGACTTCGACCTGTGGTCGCCGAAACTGTGGGCCACGTCCCCCGCCCCGGTGGGTACGCCCACGCTGTGGGCCGTGCTCGCGACCGGCGTGCTGAGCATGCTGCTCCTCGACGGCGGTCTGGCGGTCAACCTCCTGCTGGTCGCGATCCCCGCAGCGCTCGCCGCGTACTCCGCGGGCCGGGCCGCGGGGCGCCGCACGCGCGCGTGGAGCCTCGCCTGGGGCGTCGGCGCCGTCGGTCTGCTGGCCGTGCCCGCCCTGCGGGACGCGGACTGGCCCTCGTTCCTGGCCGTCGTCGCGGCGATCGGGCTCGGCTCGCTCGCGCTGAACGGGGGCCGCACCTGGCCCGCGGTTCTGCTCGGCCCGGTAGGCGTGGCCAACTCGGTGATCACCGGAATCGCCTGGGGCTGGCGCGGGCTGCGGGAACGATTCGGCGGTGCCCGTCGCGAGGTCGGCGTAGGGCTGCGCGCGTTCGTCGTGAGCGCGGTCCTGCTGCTGGTCTTCGGGGCCCTGTTCGCCGGAGCCGACGCCGCTTTCGCCGATCTGCTCGGCAGCCTGGTACCGGACGTCTCCGTCGCCGATGGACCCTGGCGCGTAGTGCTTCTGGCGGCGGGCCTGGTCGTGGCACTGGCCGTGGCCCACACGGCGGCCGCGCCCGTGCGGCTCGACCGGGTCGTGGTGCGCCCGGGACGCGCGCGGGGCCGCGTCGAGTGGGCCCTCCCGCTGATCGTGCTCACCGTGCTCTTCGCGGCCTTCAACGCGGTCCAGCTCGTCGTCCTCTTCGGCGGTTACGACGCCGTGCTGGAGAAGACCGGTCAGACGTACTCCGAGTACGCGCGCCAGGGCTTCTGGCAGCTGCTGTTCGTCACCCTGCTGACCCTGCTCGTCGTGGTGTTCGCGCTGCGCTGGGCGCCGCGGGACGGCGCCGGCGACCGGAAGCTGGTGCGGGGCGTGCTGGGAACCCTCTGCGCGCTGACGCTCGTTGTCGTGGCATCCGCTGTGCGACGTATGGACATGTACGTGGAGGCCTACGGGCTGACGCGGCTGAGGATCTCGGTGCTGGCCGGAGAGTTGTGGCTGGGGCTGGTCATCGTGCTCATCATGGCGGCGGGTGTGTGGGGCGCCCGCTGGCTGCCCCGCGCCGTCGCGGCCGGTGCGGCGGCCGGCGTCCTCGCGTTCGGGCTGATGTCGCCCGACGGCCTGATCGCCGAGCGGAACGTCCAGCGGTACGAGGACACGGGCGAGTTCGACCTCCTGTACGCTCGCGGCCTGTCGGCCGACGCCGTACCCGCCCTCGACAAGCTCAAGGAGCCGATGCGTTCCTGCGTGCTGAGGTCGATCGCCGATGAACTGGGCCAGGACGACGCACCCTGGTACGCGACCAGTTGGGGCGAGGTCCGGGCCCGGGACGTCCTCCGAGACCACCCGCCCGCCGCGTCCGTCGACGAGGGGGTGTGCGCCTCGCTGACGGAGGTCCCCGAGTACCGCTGACGCCCGCTGCGCCGCTGGTACCCGCTTTCGGCGCTTCGGCGGAGTCCGGTACGAGCGTCACCGGCTCCGTTCCGTGGAGTCCGGCATGGGCGTCACAGGCTCCGCTCCGTGGAGGGCCGGACCGTGGTCGCCACGGGTCTTTCCGACCCGGACCGTGATCCGTCCCTCCGCGGCTCCGCTCTCAGCCCGCGACCGGTCCCGCCGTACCGGCGAGGGCGTCCAGATCGCTCTTGCGGACCTTGATCACCAGCGTGGCGGTGATCAGGGCGAGCAGGGCCATGCCCACCGCCGGCACGAAGGCGGTCGAAATGCCGTGGGCGAGCACGTCATGGCCCCAGGGGGCGGGCAGCTGGTGGGTCTTGGCGAAGGCCGCCTTCTGTTCGGCCGAGCCGTCCGCCAGGAACTTCGGCATCTGCTTCTGGGCCTCGTCGCGGCTGGCCGAGCCGAAGACCGTGGTGAGGATGGAGAGACCGAGCGAACCGCCCACCTGCTGCGTGACGTTGAGCAGGCCGGAGGCCGCACCCGCCTCGTGCTGGGCGACACCGGAGACGGCCGTCACCGTCAGCGTCACGAAGTTCAGGCCCATGCCGAAGCCGAACAGCAGCATCGGGCCGAGGACTCCGCTCGCGTACGAGTCGTCGGGACCGATGAAGGTCAGCCAGCCGAGCCCGAGGGCGACGAGCGACGAGCCGGTGACCATGAACGGCTTCGGTCCGAGCACCGGCAGGAAGCGCTGCGAAAGACCCGCGCCGACGGCGATCGCGACCGTCACCGGCAGGAAGGCCACACCGGCCGAGATCGGGGTGTACCCCAGCACGTTCTGCACGAAGAGCACGATGTAGAAGAACATGCCGAACATCGCGGCGGCGAGGCTCAGCATGATCAGGTACGTGCCCGAACGGTTGCGGTCGGCGAACATCCTCAGCGGGGTGATGGGTTCCCTCGCCCGCGTCTCGATGATCCCGAAGGCCAGCAGCAGGGCCGCGGCGGCGCCGAAGGACCCGATCGTGAGGCTGTCCCGCCAGCCGTTCTCCGCCGCGCTGATGAACCCGTAGACCAGGGACGCCATGCCGGCCGTCGAGGTGAGCGCGCCCGTGATGTCGAAGCGTCCCGGGTGGCGCTGGGACTCGTTGATGTACATCGGCGCGAGAACGGCGATCAGGATGCCGATGGGCACGTTGACGAAGAGGACCCACCGCCAGTCGAGCCACTCCGTGAGCATGCCTCCGGCGAGCAGGCCGATGGCGCCGCCGCCGGCCGAGACCGTCGCGAAGACGGCGAATGCCCGGTTCCGCTCCGGACCCTCGGGGAACGTCGTCGTGATCAGGGCCAGGGAGGTCGGCGAGGCGATCGCGCCACCCACGCCCTGCAGGGCCCGCGCCGCCAGCAACTGCCAGGGTTCCTGGGCGAGTCCGCCGAGCAGCGAGGCGAAGGTGAACAGCAGGATCCCGGTCATGAAGACCCGGCGCCGGCCGAGGATGTCACCGGCCCGTGCGCCGAGAAGCAGCAGGCCGCCGAAGGTGAGGGTGTACGAACTGACCACCCATGTCAGGTCTGTCGTCGTGAAGTCGAGGGCGTCTTGAATGTGCGGGAGCGCGATGTTCACAATCGTCGCGTCGAGTACCACCATGAGTTGGCAGGCCGCGATGACGGTGAGCGCGATACCGGGATGTCCCTCCCGGCGGGCCGCACCCGACTTGCTGTCCTTGATTAACTGAGAGGTTGTCACTGTGCTTCCCCCACAAGTGTTTTAGTGAACGCGAACGTTCACTGTCGCGTCAACGGTAGTGAGTCCCCGTCAGTGAACGCAAGCGTTCACTGAAGTCGCTGCCCGGTGACGCCGTCCTGGCCACCCGCCGGGACGAAAATCCGAACCTCCCCGAATACCGCTCCCCTGTGCGACGGAGACACACTGATGGTTACTTCGCGTTGGACGGCAGCCCCCGCTCAGGCGCCCCCCTCGCGCCGACGCGGCGCCGTGCTCGAACGCGCGATCCTGGAGGCCGCGCTGGAGCAGCTCGGCACGGTCGGCTGGAACGGCCTCACCATGGAGGGTGTGGCCGCCGGCGCGCAGACCGGCAAGGCCGCCGTCTACCGTCGCTGGCCCTCGAAGGTGGACCTCGTCGTGGACGCGCTCCAGGCCGGACTGCCGGACCTGACCCGGGCTCCCGACCTCGGCGGCGTACGGGAGGACTTGTTGGAGGTGTGCCGGCGGGTGCGCGATGCGATGTTCTCGCCGCAGGGAATCGCGCTTCGCTCGGTACTTCACGAATGTGACGCGAGGCAGGCCGAACGCTTCAATCAGGTCATCCGCGGCCGGGTCGTGGAACCCACCCTGCGGCTGCTCCGCGAGGTCGTCCATCGCGGTATCGAGCGGGGCGAGGTCCGCCCCGACGCCGCGAACTCCTACGTCTTCGACGCCGTCCCGGCGATGATGATGTACCGCGCCAAGGTGTGCGGAAGTGAATGGAGTGATCTGGATCTCCAGGAGATGATCGACCAGATGATGGTCCCGCTGCTGTGCGTACATGTCGGTCGACCGGCCTGAGTGAACCGGTCGAGGGAGGTCGGCCTGGGCGAACCGGCCGGCCGGGGCGAGTGGGCCGGCCGGAGCGCGTCGGTCGCCCGGGCTTCGAGGTCAGGTCGGACGGCCCGAGCGGGTCGGTCGGCCGGTGCGTTCCGGGCGGTTTCACCGGTGCAGGGGAACGGTTTCCGGCGCCCTGGGGACCTGAGTGTCGCGCAGGGTTCCGGGCGGCGTAGTCTGAGGTCGCCATGCCGTACGAACCCCCCACTCATACCGTCGAGCGCTCCCTCCGCGCCACGACCGGAGCGAAGGTCATCGCCGGTGTCGACGAGGTGGGGCGCGGTGCCTGGGCCGGCCCTGTCACCGTCTGCGCCGCGGTCACCGGACTGCGCCACCCGCCCGAAGGGCTCACCGACTCCAAGCTCCTGACCCTCAAGCGCCGGACAGCGCTCGCCGTGGAGTTGGAGAAATGGGTGACGGCGTACGCCCTCGGGCACGCCTCCCCGGAGGAGATCGACCGCCTGGGCATGACGGCCGCGCTGCGCCTCGCCGCCGTACGCGCCCTGGAAGCCTTGCCGGTCCGTCCCGACGCGGTCATCCTCGACGGGAAGCACGACTATCTCGGCGCTCCCTGGAAGGTCCGTACGGTGATCAAGGGCGACCAGTCCTGCATCGCCGTCGCGGCGGCCTCGGTGATCGCCAAGGTGCGGCGCGACAAAATGATGGCCGAACTGGGTATCGACCATGCAGACTTCGGCTTTGCGGCCAACGCCGGGTACCCGTCGCCGGTCCACAAAGCCGCGCTGGAGGAGCGGGGCCCCACCCCGTACCACCGGCTGTCGTGGGCGTATCTTGATGCGCTGCCCCAGTGGCGGCACCTCAAGAAGACCCGCAGCTTGACGGACGGAAACGTTCCGGAGATCGAGGGCCAGCTCGGCTTCGACTTCTGACGACTCCGTTCGCACTCATGTGCCACCCGCCGGGGCGAGTCGCACCGGCGTTTGATAGATATCAGCTCATGCCTCTCATTCCCGAGGAGCCTCAGATTCACGAGAGTGCCCAGGGTCCCCGCGTCACTCCGGCCAGTGGCCGCACCGCGCCGACCCCTCGCCCTGTACCCGGTCCCCGTCCCGCGGCCCCGCCGCGTCCCGGCCGTCCGGGTCCTGTCCGGCCGATGCCGGCGCAACGCACCCCGCGCGAGCAGGCCGTGCCCGCGCCGGGGCCGTCCGCCAAGCCGGCCGCGCCCGCGGCCGTCACCCCGCAGATCCAGCTCGTCCCGGCCTCGGCCGACGGTGCGCTGGACGCCGCGGAAGAAGCCGTCGACCTGCTGCTGGAGTCCGGCCGCGCTCCCGGTGAGGTGCTGGTGATCACCACCGGCGAACCGCACCCGTGGGCCGCTCACGAGCTCTCCTTCGGTGAGGCCGCCTACTGGGCGCAGCACGACGCGGGCGACGACGTCTTCTACGCCGACGCCGCCGTCGTGCGCCGTGCCGCTTCCCGCCCCGTGGTCGTGGTCGCGGTCAACGGTGGTTCCGGCGACGTCGCCGCGACCGCCCTGCCCCTGGCCCTCGGCCGGGCCGGCGCCCTGCTGATCGTCTGCGGCGACCCGCAGCAGATCAACTCGGTCCTGGCCGCAGGCGTCTGAGCACGTTCCGGACCCGGTCCGGAACGTGCCCGGCGGGACGCTGAGGGTGCCGCCACGGCGGCACCTGTACGGCGGTCCTTTCGGCGTACCCGCACGCAGACGCTCGGCCTGCCTGCCGCTCGTTCGGGCGGTGCGGGGCGCCCGTGCGTCGTGCCCGCTCCGCATTCGGGACCTTCCGGCCCCGGGGGTGTTGCGGAGTGGGGACCGACCACCCTCCAGGTGCGCTCTCCCGGCTCACTCGCCGCGTCGACCTACGTGTGCTGCCCCGGTATGCGGGCGTTTCGCGGTGTGCCCCTGCTTGTCAGGTATGCGCCCTCCTGGGCGCGGGGTCTTCGGCCTGAGCCCTCTCGGGCGGCCGAGGGCGGGCGTGCTCCGGACTTCCGGATCGGAGCCGCGCCGCCGCCGGGCGTGGGCGGGCTCCGACTCCGAGCCGCAGTGTTGCGGTATCGCGGAGAGGGCGCGACCCGGTTCCGAGCCGCGCCGTCGTCGAACGCCGGCGGACTCTGGATTCGAGTCCACCGTCGGCGGGCGAGGTGTGCCTCGGAAGCGAGTCGCATCGTCGCCGAGCGCGGGTGCGTCCCGGATTCGAGCCGTGCGTACCTGACGTGCCTGCGTACGAGCGGTAAGCCTTTGCTGGTCGCCTGGCCGGGCATGTGCGGCCCGCCCTCCCCGAGGCGGGCCCCTGCCTGCGCGAGCCCGCCTCTCAGCGGGCGGCCGCCCGGCGCATCACCTCGGACGCGACGCCTCCGGTTCGGGCCAGGGGCGGCAGCACCTCGCCCACGTAGAACTCCGGCGCGGACTCGGAGTTCGGGCGGCGTCCACCGCGGCCCTCGCCGAGTACCTGCCAGCCGTCACGTGTCAGCGTGATGTACGCGCCGCACCGCAGTCCGTGGAGCGTGCAGGCGTCGCGCAGTCCCCACATCCAGGCCCCGTCCTCCTCCGTCCAGCGTGCGTCGCCCTCCCGGCAGTACAGCAGGACGGCGGTGCGCGCCGGGGCGCGGCGCCGCAGGTCGTGCGGTATGACCCGGCGGAGCTGCGCGAGCAGGGCGTTGCGGAACATCCAGCCGTCGGCGGGTGCCGAACGCCGGGTGAAGGAGGCGCTCGCCATCAGCCGTTCGTCATGGTCGAGCACCGCGACGACCGCGGTCGAGGGTCTGGGCCGGTGCCGGGCGTGAAGGCCGCTGACGACCTCACGGGGATCGCGCAGAAGCGGAATTCCGGCCGAGGCCCATTCGGCAGGTTCCAGCATGCGGGTCAGTGGGTTGGTGGAAGCGGCGGACAGGTCGGGAGACGTCGACAAGGTTGCCGCCGAGGACGGAGCGAATCCGAAGGTCACGGTCCTCCCTTCGGCTACGTGCCCGGACAGCGGGCGGGGTCGGACTTGGGGGAATGGCACGCCGCAGCAGAGCCCTGCCGGACCACGGGCAAACGGTGCGGGGAGCGGACCTCAATTCTTCCTGTCGAACTGGGTTGCGGCAACGAGCAATTGATGTCACCGACCGTTTTCGGGTGATTAGTGTTCTATATACCTGCCCGATGTTTCGAATGGCGACACGCGAGTCACGCCTGTACGGCGAGGACCAGCGGCAACACTGCCTGAGCACCCGCTTTGCGAAGCATCCGAGACGCCACCGCCAGCGTCCAGCCCGTGTCCGTGGCATCGTCCACCAGCAGTACCGGACCCTCCGTTTCTCTCAGGACGTCGGCCAGCCGCGGCGGCACCGCCAGGGCCCCGTCCAGCGCTTTCAGTCGCTGGGCGCTGTTGCTCCGGGAGATCTGGGCCGTCTCGCCGACGTACTCCACGGACCCCAGCAGCGGCAGTCGGCCGACCTCCGCGATCCGCGCGCCGAGCGAGTGGATCAGCTGTGGCCGCGAGCGCGAGGCGATGGTCACCACACCGACCGGGCGCGGCTGTGCGTCGGGCTGCCCGGAGGCCCAGCCGCCGGGTCCCTTCGCCCAGTCGGCCAGGACACCGACCACGGCCTGGGCGACATCGTCCGGGACGGGCCCGTCCGGGGCCTGCGGGGCGAGCATCGGCCGCAGCCGGTTGCCCCAGCCGATGTCCGAGAGCCGTCCCAGGGCACGCCCCGGAGCGGCCTGCTCTCCGGCAGGGATACGGCCCTTCAGGTCGACGCCGATCGCGGCCAGCCCGGTCGGCCACATCTTCCGGGGCTCGACCTCGACACCCGCGCGGTCCAGCTCGCCGTTCGCCGCGTCCAGCGCGGCGGCGGACACGGACTCCTGGAACCGTCCGCCGGCGCAGCTGTCGCAGCGCCCGCACGGTGCGGCGCCCTCGTCGTCCAGCTGTCGCCGGAGGAACTCCATGCGGCAGCCGGTCGCCGACACGTAGTCCCGCATCGCCTGCTGCTCCGCCGCCCGCTGCTTGGCGACCCAGGCATAGCGCTCGGAGTCGTACGTCCAGGGCATGCCCGTGGAGATCCAGCCACCCTTGACCCGGTGCACGGCCCCGTCCACGTCGAGCACCTTGAGCATGGTCTCCAGACGGGATCTGCGCAGCTCGACCAGCGGCTCCAGCGCGGGCAGGGAGAGCGGGCGCTCGGCGCGGGCCAGCACGTCCAGAGTGCGCCGCACCTGCTCCTCCGGGGGGAAGGCGATCGAGGCGAAGTACTCCCAGATCGCCTGGTCCTCCTTGCCCGGCAGGAGGAGCACCTCCGCGTGCTCCACACCACGGCCCGCGCGTCCCACCTGCTGGTAGTAGGCGATCGGGGAGGAGGGGGAGCCCAGGTGCACCACGAAGCCCAGGTCGGGCTTGTCGAAGCCCATGCCCAGCGCCGACGTGGCGACCAGCGCCTTGACGCGGTTGGCGAGCAGGTCCTCCTCGGCCTGCTGGCGGTCGGCGTTCTCGGTCTTCCCGGTGTACGACGCCACGGTGTGCCCGCTCTGGCGCAGGAACGCGGTGACCTCCTCGGCCGCGGCCACGGTCAGTGTGTAGATGATCCCCGAGCCCGGCAGGTCGTTCAGATGCTCGGCGAGCCAGGCCATCCGGTGCGCGGCGTCCGGCAGCCGCAGCACGCCGAGGCTCAGGCTCTCCCGGTCCAGGGGGCCGCGCAGCACCAGCGCGTCGGTGCTCACGCCGGTGCCGAGCTGCTCGGCGACATCGGCCGTCACGCGCGCGTTGGCCGTCGCGGTGGTGGCCAGCACCGGGGTGTCGGGCGGGAGGTCGGCGAGCATGGTGCGCAGGCGGCGGTAGTCCGGCCGGAAGTCGTGGCCCCAGTCGGAGATGCAGTGCGCCTCGTCGACCACCAGCAGGCCGGTGGCCGCGGCCAGCTTGGGCAGTACCTGGTCGCGGAAGTCGGGATTGTTCAGCCTTTCCGGACTCACCAGGAGGACGTCGACCTCGCCCGCCGCCACCTCGGCCTGGATGGTCTCCCACTCCTCCGTGTTGGAGGAGTTGATCGTCCGCGCGCGGATTCCGGCGCGGGCCGCCGCCTCCACCTGGTTGCGCATCAGCGCGAGAAGCGGCGAGACGATCACCGTGGGACCGGCACCCAGGTCGCGCAGCAGCGCGGTCGCGACGAAGTACACCGCGGACTTGCCCCAGCCGGTGCGCTGCACGACCAGCGCTCTGCGCTTGTCGGCCACCAGCGCCTCGATGGCGCGCCACTGGTCCTCGCGCAGCCGCGCTTCGCCCGCCCGCGCACCGACCAGGCGGGCCAGGACGGCGTCGGCCGTGGCCCGGAGTTCTTCGCGGGCGGCGTCAGGGGCGTTGTCGGGGACTGTGGGTCGCGGGTCTTCGTTGGTCATGGCTCCATGCAACCGGATGGGTCCGACAAAGCGCGAACGAGCCGTCGAGCTGTGGACAACTTTTGTCGTGATCGCGATGAGAGTTATCCACAAGCGGAACCGGAATCTTGTGATCCGCGAGATGGTCACCGCATGACGAATCACGACGAATCGACCGGCTCGTCCGGCGACAGGAACATCGGCGACAAGAACATCAGCGCGGTCGGTGGACGAGGCTGGAACCCCGGGCGCGACCGATCCGGCGGCGATGACGATCGGATCGGCCGGAGCGGACCGGACGGACGCGGCGGCGAGGGGCGGGACGGTCTGGACGCGCGGTCCGGCGAGGGGCGCCTTGACGGCCGGTCCGCCGACGGACGGGACGCTCCGGCCGGGCGGACCGGACGCGAGGGCGGGGTCCGGCCGGTCCCGCCGACCGTCCCGGAGGTCCACGGCGGTGCGGTCGTTCCCGGCGGGCTGTGCCATGGAGGCGGCGCGGACCGTGCCCGCGACGACCATCACGCGGGCGGTGTGAGTCTCCCGGGCGGAGAGCATCAGGTGACCCTCCGTACCCCGGCCGAGCTGGCCGACGCCCTGCCCTATCTCCTCGGGTACCGCCCGGACGACAGCATCGTGCTGGTCGCCCTGCACGACCGGGAGCGGCGGGGCCGGTTCGGCGGCCGGGCCCGACTCGGCATCCCGGCCCACGAGGAGGACTGGCCGTCCGCCTCGGACCAGCTCGCCCAGGGACTGGTGAAGGGGAGCGAGCGTCGAGGCGCCCGCCCCGAGAGCATGGTGGCGTACCTGTGCCAGGAACCCGGGAGCGGTGAATCGGGGCGGGACGTGATGGAGCGCTTGCGCCCGCTCGCCCAGCTGCTGCGGACTGCCTGCGGACGTCTCGACGTTCCGGTGATCGAGGCTCTCTGTATCTCCGACGGCCGCTTCTGGACGTACACCTGCCCGGGACGGGGATGCTGCCCGGCCGAAGGCACGCCGATGGGGCTGCCGGGCACATCCGTCCTCGCCGCCGCCGCGACGTACGCGGGTCTTCAGGTGCGCGGATCACTGAAGGACCTGACGGCCAGGTTCCTTCCCTGGGAGTCCACCGCCGCGCTGGGCCAGGAGGTGGCGCTCGACACGGCCAGCATGGCCCTCGTCCCGAGGATCCTGGCGGACGACAGTCGAGCCGAGGTGGCCGAGGAGACCCTCGCGCTGGCAGGGAGGATCAAGGACCGGTTCGCTGCCGCCTTTCCCGTGTCGGGCACGCGCCCGGCGGACCTGCGCGACGACGGACTCCTGGAGAACGACGAGGCCGCCACGCTGATCCTCGGCCTGCAGGACCGCACGACCCGTGACCGTGCCGCACAGTGGATGGAGGGTGACGAGGCGGCCCCGGCGCTGCGCCTGTGGCGGGCGTTGGCCCGCCGCTGTGTCGGCCCCTACCGCGAGCACGCCGCGGCACCCCTCACCCTCGCGGGATGGGTCGCCTGGTCCATGGGCGACGAGCTGGAGGCACGGGAAGCACTCGCGATGGCGCTCGGCGCCGATCCCGACTATCTGTTCGCCCGTCTTCTCCACCAGGCGTGCAATGAGGGGCTGGATCCGGAATCCGTCCGGCGCTGTCTGCGCGCGGAGCGCACGGACGGCGACCCGGCCGACGCGGAACGGCCCGTCGGCTCCGGTACGCCGCTGCCCGCGGCCGGTCCGGCGACGCCCGGTTCCCCTGCGCCGGGCACCCCGCCCCCGACGTCTGCCGCTCGCCGTCGCAGGCTCCGTCCGACCGGGACCGGCGGCAGCCGGCCGGGGCGGCGGGGTTCCGGGCCCTCGAACACCCAGGGGCGCCGCCCGGCGGGCGGCGCCTCACCGGCGGGGAGCCGACCACGACGTTCAGCGGACCGGGCCGAGGTCCGGCAGCGCGGGCGGGTCGACAGTGCGCGGCACGGTGCCGGGGAGGACGCATGAGCGGCTGGGGCACGGCACGACAGGAGAGGTCCGGTACGAAGACCGGTCGGCCCGCCCGGTCGAGACGGGGCGAGATTCGAGGAGCCCGGGAGGCGGGCCGCGTCCTGGTCCTTCCACGGCCTGAGGACGCGTTCCCCGGCGGGCCGGGCCGCCCTCCGTGCGACCGGCGACCGTTTGACCAGCGTCCGTGCGATCGGCGCTCGTGCAACCGGTGGGCCACCCCACCGCCATTCGGTCGGCTTCCCCGGTACACGCGTGACCCCGGACCGGGCTGTTCCGTTCACCTGAGTGGCGGAATCCGTGGCCGGATTGCGCCGCCGCAACGCTCCCGACCCTGCGGAGCCCATGACCGGAGCCGAGCGCGCTCCAGGCGCACCGAGTGCGGAGGAAGCCACCCCATGCCCATGCCCCATCCGTCCTCGGGACCCGACGGCGGCCGTCCGTCCGAGCACGGACCCGGACACACACGGCCCGCCGGGCGTGGGGGCGCTCCGGCGGCCTCACGCCCGGACCGCGACGCCGGTGTGTCCCTCCTCCCGGCAGGGCGCGGTTCCGGCGCCCCCCGTACGTACCTTCCCCTGCCGGGCCGTCCGGCGGACCTGCCCCCGGCCCACACCACCTTGATCTGCGCGGCTCTTCCCGGGCTGGCGATCTCGACGGAGGAAGGACAGCTGACCGGCCGAGGCCTCGAAGGCTTCTACATGGCGGGCCGGCGGATTCTCTCCCGCTGCCTGGTCCGGGTCGCGGGCAGGGAACCGCTCGCGGTGCAGGCCCGGATGCTCGCCGCCGACCGCGCCCGCTTCGTGGGTACGCTGCGCGCTTCCCCTGACACAGGACCGGACCCGGACGTCGTCGTCGAAAGAACCCGCCACGCGGAGGGCATCGAGCGGATCACCCTGCGCAGCTCGGCGCTTCGGGCCCTGCGCCTGCCCGTCGAGGTCGCCCTCGGGACGGACCTCGCGGAACTGGGCGACGTCGCCTCGGGCCGGGCCGGATCCGAACTGCCCGCCAGTGTCCATGTCGCCGGCCTGCGCTGGACCTGCCCCACGGGCCACGTGACCGTCTCCGCCGACCCGCCGCCCACCGACGCCCTGGCCTCGGCGGGACTGCTGCGCTGGGAACTCGAACTGCCGCCGGGTGGCACGCTCACTGTGGAACTGCGTGTCAGACCGAACGGACACGGACCGGCCAGAGCGGAGGGCAGGGGCCCGGCCGGTCCCTTCGCCGAAGCCCGGGTAGAGAGCGACGAGCCCGCAGCCGAAGCGCTCCTGCGTACCTGCGTCGACGACCTGCGGGCCCTGCTGCTGCGCGACCCCCGGCATCCGACCGACGCACACCTCGCGGCGGGAGCGCCCTGGCGCTGCGGGCTCGCGCCGGCCGAGGCACTGGCCGCGGCCCGGATGACCCTGCCGCTCGGCACGCGGCTGGCCGCGGGCACGCTGCGCACCCTCGCCCGCACCCAGCTCGCCGGTCCGGGACCGCACTCCGGGCTGGTTCCGGGACCGCTCCGGGACAGCGGGCCACACCTGCCGCCGGGCTGCACGGCGACCGAGGCGACGTTGCTCTTCCCCGTGCTTCTCGCGGAGGCGTGGCGCTGGGGGCTGGCCGAGCGGGAGGTGGTGGAGCTGCTGCCCGCGGCCGAGCGATGTCTGGAATGGCTGCGGACCACGGCCGGCGACGGCACGTATCTGCCCGACCCGCAGCCGGGCGGACCGTTCCGCTGCGAGACGCAGGCGCACGCGCATCGCGCCGCGCTGCTCGGCGCCGATCTGCTCGACGCGCACGACCGGCCCGGGGGCACGGGGCTCCGGCACTGGGCCCAGGAGATGCGGGCGGCGTTCTGTGACGACTTCTGGGTCGATGACCCGGCCGGTGGCCGGCCGGCGGCCGCCCGCACCCAGGACGGGCGCCCCGCGCCCCAGCTCGGTTCGAGTGCGGCCCACCTCCTCGACACCGGTCTGTCGGGTTCCGGAGAACACGCCCCCGGTCTGCTGGACAAGGCGCAGACCGAACAGCTCGCGTGGCTGCTCGGTGAGCCGGCCATGGACTCGGGCTGGGGGCTGCGCAGCCTCGGGGAGAAGGAGGCGGCGTACAACCCCTTCGGCCATCGCAGCGGAGCGGTGCGCGTCCACGACACGGCCGTCGCCGTCACAGGCCTCGCCGCCGCGGGTCACGAGAAGGAAGCCGGCTCGCTGCTGAGCGGCGTACTGGCGGCGGCCCGGTCCTTCGGCGGCAGACTGCCCGAGATGTACGCGGGGGAGCAGCGCGCGAGGGGAAGCGCACCGCTTCCTCATCCGGCGGCCTCCCGGCCCGCGGCCACCTCGGCCGCCGCAGGGGTGCTGCTGCTCTGCTCCCTGGCCGGCATCCGCCCGGACGCACCCGCGGGGACGGTGACCCTGCGCCCGTTCCGGACCGCGCCCCTGGGGGAGATCGTGCTGACGGGCCTGCGGATCTCGGACGCCTCCTTCTCCGTGCGCGTCAGCAGACTCGGGCTCGCCGTGGTCGAGGAAGCGGGTGACGGACTGCAACTGGGGGTGTGACGTCGAGGGACGCGTTCCTGACCGGACGCCCCCGGCCGCGGGGTGCCGTACGGGACGGAAGTCCGATCAGCCAGGGGCCGGGCTCAGGAAGGAGGTGTTTATCGTCAGGCAGACGACTATGATCGCGGCATGCCCTACGACCCGTCAGCCTTTCCGCCCTTCGCCGTGACCGTGGACCTGGTCGTGCTGACCGTGCGCCGCCATGCCCTGTGCGCGTTGGCGGTACGGCGGGGCGAGCAGCCGTTCCAGGGGCGATGGGCGCTGCCCGGCGGCTTCGTACGGACCGACGAGGACCTCGCCCAGGCCGCGGCGCGCGAGCTGGTCGAGGAGACGGGCCTGTGCGCCCACGACCCCTCCGTGCCCGCACAGGACAACGGCGCGCACCTCGAACAGCTCGCCACCTACGGCGACCCCAAACGCGACCCCCGGATGCGTGTGGTGAGCGTCGCGCATCTCGCCCTCGCTCCCGACCTGCCCGCTCCCCGCGCGGGCGGCGACGCGAACAGCGCACGCTGGGCACCGGTCGAGGAACTGCTGCAGCAAGGCGGGTACGGGCGAGACGGGGAGCAGGCGGCACCCCTCGCCTTCGATCACGCGCAGATCCTCTCGGACGGCGTGGAGCGCGCCCGGTCCAAGATCGAGTACTCGTCGCTGGCGACCGCCTTCTGCCCGACCGAGTTCACCGTCGGCGAGCTGCGCCGCGTCTACGAAGCCGTGTGGGGCGTGGCACTCGACCCGCGCAACTTCCACCGCAAGGTGACCGGTACGCCGGGCTTCCTCGTGCCCACGGGAGGCACGACCACGCGCCAGGGCGGGCGCCCCGCCCAACTGTTCCGCGCGGGCGGCGCCACGCTGCTCAACCCGCCGATGCTGCGTCCCGAGGTCTGAGGAAGGCGGCGAACGCGGTTTCGGGCCCGGGGCCCCGGCGTGCCCGAAGCCCGCCGGAGGCGAGCCGCATGGTGCCCGGAAAATCCGAAATGTAGCGCTATCTTGCTTTGAGTGATCCAGGCCATCGGACTGACCAGCAACCCCCGCAAAGCGCGTCCGCCCGCTGTCGACGACCTGTCCTTCGAGGCGCACGCGGGCCACGTCACGGCGCTCGTCGGAGCGCCGGGTGCGGGCAAGACGACGGCACTGAGACTCATGCTCGAACTCCAACAGGGTCGCGGGATCACCTACTTCCGGGGCAGGCCGCTGCATCGGATCGCCCATCCCTCCCGTGAGGTCGGCGTACTCATGGGCGAGGTGCCGGGCCATCCGGCACGCACGGTCCGCGGCCAGCTCCGCATGTTGTGCGCCGCCGCAGGCGTACCCGCGCGCCGGGCGGACGAAGCCCTCGAAGTGGTAGGGCTCGTCAGCCTGCGGGACGAGAACCTGGGCACGCTGTCCCGCGGCATGGACCGTCGGCTCGGACTGGCCTGTGCGCTCCTGCCCGACCCGCACACCCTCGTGCTCGACGGTCCCGCAGAAGGACTGTCCGCCGTGGAAGGCCGATGGCTGCACGGGATGCTGCGCGCACACGCGGCTCAGGGCGGCACGGTGCTGTTCACCACGGACGACCCCAAGGAGGCCGCGCGAACCGCTGACCGGGTCGTCACGCTGGAGCGGGGACGCCTCGTCGCCGATCAGGAGGTCACCGAGTTCGCCCGCACCCGGCTCCGGCCGCGCGTGGCCGTCCGCAGTCCGCACGCAAGCCGGCTCGGCTCCCTCCTGGCCAAGGAGGCCCGCACGGCGAGGCGCTCCGTGGAAGTCGTGCACGAGGAGGGCAACCGGCTCTCGGTGTACGGCAGCACCTGCGCCGACGTCGGCGAGACGGCCTTCCGGCACGGCATCCTCGTACACCAACTCGCCGACGAGACGGGGGACATGGGCCCGGCGCCGACCGCGGTGCCGTCGGCGGAGACCGAGCGCCCCGCCGACGAGCCGCGCCCCGCCGGGACACCGGCCGCGGACGGCCTTCCCGTTCTTCCGCCCCCCATCGCCGTACGCCAGGCCCGAAGCCCGCTGCGTCCCCTGCGCTACGAACTGCGCAGGGCCGCCGGTGTCGGTACCGGCTATTTCACGGCGGCCGCCGTTCTCGTCACCTCGGTCCTCCTGTCCGTCCTCCTGGCCAGAATCGGCCACACTCCCCAGCCACGCCTGCTGGCCGCGTGGCCGCGGGAACTCCCGCTCCCGCCCGCCGCGCTCGGCGCCGGGCTGCTGGGTGCCGTCGCCTTCGGCGAGGAGTTCCGCCACCCCGCCCTGGCCGCGGACCGCGGCACCGTCCCGCGCCGGCTGGGACTGCTGACCGCCAAGCTCCTCGTCGCCTCGGTCACCGCGCTGGCACTCGCGTTCCTCACCGTGGGCTGCGACCTCGAAATGCTCTACCTGGTCTACGGACGGGAGCTCGCCGGAGTTCCGTCGGACTGGCTCTCGCTGAGCGCGAGTTGGTCCGGTCTCGTGGTGGGGTGCGCGTGGGCGGGCGTGCTGGCGGCCGGGATCTTCCGGTCCACCGCCGCCGGGCTCGCGGCGGTCCTCGCCGTGCCGGTCGTCGTCGTGCCGCTCGTGCAGAAGGTCTCGCAGGGGCCGTCTGTGCGGTCGGCGGCGGGATTCCCGGAGCGGCTTCGGGAACTGGTTCTCGTGCAGTGGCCGTTCGGCGGGGAGCACTACCTGGCGGCCGGTGTGCGGGTGCTCGCCCAACCCGTGGGCGGCGCACTGCTGTTGTCGCTGGCCGCACTGCTCTGTGCATATCTGCTCACGACCCTGCGGAGCCGGGCCCGATGACGATCGTCCGCGCCCTTCCGTTTCTCCACGTGCGCACAACTCCCCGAAGAACGCCCATTTCTTTCCGATAAGGCGTCAATTGCGACGGTGTGAGCGATCACCCTTTCGTGTGCTTTTCACCAAAGACCTCAAGGCAGTTGGAGTCAGAGCCGACAAAAGAGCCGTGAGTACCCTTGCGCAGACCATGATGACCGCCGCCCGCTCCTCAGACTCCGGCCTGGCCGGACCGGGCGAACTCGACCGTTACCCCTATGTCGACGCGTCCGGTGCCGACCGCGCCGGCCCCCCTGTGTGGGAGAGCGCCGAGCCGGAGCTCGGGCGCGTCGGCCGACGCGCCACCGGCAGCCGCGGACGCGGTCTGCACGGCCAACTCGTCCAGCAGCTCGGCCAGATGATCGTCTCCGGAGACCTCGGCGCGGACCGTCCGCTCGTGCCCGAGGAGATCGGCCAGCGGTTCGAGGTCTCCCGGACCGTCGTCCGCGAGTCGCTCCGAGTGCTGGAGGCCAAGGGGCTGGTCAGTGCCCGCCCGAACGTCGGCACGCGCGTGCGTCCCGTCAGCGACTGGAACCTTCTCGACCCGGACATCATCGAATGGCGGGCCTTCGGGCCGCAGCGGGACGACCAGCGGCGCGAGCTGAGCGAGCTCCGCTGGACCATCGAGCCGCTCGCCGCGCGCCTCGCTGCCGGGCACGGCCGCGAGGAGGTCCAGCAGCGGCTCGGCGACATGGTCGAGATCATGGGCCACGCCATGTCGCAGGGTGACGCCCTCACCTTCGCGCGGGCCGACACCGAGTTCCACTCGCTGCTCATCCAGCTCGCGGGCAACAGGATGCTGGAGCACCTCTCGGGAATCGTGTCGGCGGCCCTCCAGGTCTCCGGCGGCCCGGTCACTGGCTGTGACCGTCCGAACGAGGCCTCGCTCGGCCACCACGCGTGCATCGTCGACGCCCTCGCGGCGGCCGACGGCGCGGCGGCCGAGACGGCCATGCGCCAGCTCCTCACCGTCCACCCCGAGGTGGAGCGTGTCGTGCCCGCGCCGCGCGAGCACTGATCGCGCGGCGCGGATGACGCGGTCCGGGGCGCGTGCGCGTCCGCGGCGGCGTCGGACCCGTGAGTCGTCACCCGTCGGGACCTCACCGAATCCTTCGTGGACGAGGTGGGGTCCCGACGGTGCGACCAGGCGGCGGATCATGAACTAACCTGGATTGATAGGATCTGCCATCTTCTGGGCACTTACGAGGTGTGACTCGGGCCACGCAGATTGGGCGTAACGCTCTTCGGGGCAGTGCGATGACCTAAGAGGTGACAGCCGAGGAAGGAATACAGACGCCGCATGTGGCGCTGTGCATCTCCCCGGCTCCCGCCCGCGCCGTCGGCCCATCCCCAGTCGGCGGTCGTCGGTTCCTGTCCGCAGAGGACGGGGCCGGAAGCCGTTTTCCAACGTTCCGAGAGGTTGTTCGTGTCGGCCAGCACATCCCGTACGCTCCCGCCGGAGATCGCCGAGTCCGTCTCTGTCATGGCGCTCATCGAGCGGGGAAAGGCTGAGGGGCAGATCGCCGGCGACGACGTGCGTCGGGCCTTCGAAGCTGACCAGATTCCGGCCACTCAGTGGAAGAACGTACTGCGCAGCCTCAACCAGATCCTCGAGGAAGAGGGTGTGACGCTGATGGTCAGTGCCGCGGAGCCCAAGCGCACCCGAAAGAGCGTCGCAGCGAAGAGTCCGGCCAAGCGCACCGCCACCAAGACCGTGGCGGCCAAGACGGTGACGACCAAGAAGGCCACCGCCACTGCGGCTCCGGCTGCCCTTGCCGGCGATTCGGCCGAGGACGCCCCCGCGGCCAAGCCCGCCGCAGCCAAGAAGACGGCGGCCAAGAAGACCGTCGCCAAGAAGACGGTCGCCAAGAAGACGGCGGCCAAGAAGACGAGCGCCAAGAAGGACGACGCCGAGCTCGTCGACGACGAGGCGATCGAGGAGACCCCGGGCAAGCCCGGCGCGGAGGAGCCCACCGAGGACGGCGCCCAGGGCTTCGTCCTGTCCGACGAGGACGAGGACGACGCGCCCGCGCAGCAGGTCGCGGCCGCCGGTGCCACCGCCGACCCGGTCAAGGACTACCTCAAGCAGATCGGCAAGGTCCCGCTGCTCAACGCCGAGCAGGAGGTCGAGCTCGCCAAGCGCATCGAGGCCGGTCTGTTCGCCGAGGACAAGCTGGCCAACGCCGACAAGCTCGCCCCCAAGCTCAAGCGTGAGCTCGAGATCATCGCCGAGGACGGCCGCCGCGCCAAGAACCACCTCCTGGAGGCCAACCTCCGTCTGGTGGTCTCCCTGGCCAAGCGCTACACCGGTCGCGGCATGCTCTTCCTGGATCTCATCCAGGAGGGCAACCTCGGTCTGATCCGCGCGGTCGAGAAGTTCGACTACACCAAGGGCTACAAGTTCTCCACGTACGCCACCTGGTGGATCCGTCAGGCGATCACCCGCGCCATGGCCGACCAGGCCCGCACCATCCGTATCCCGGTGCACATGGTCGAGGTCATCAACAAGCTCGCGCGCGTCCAGCGCCAGATGCTCCAGGACCTGGGCCGTGAGCCCACCCCGGAGGAGCTGGCCAAGGAGCTCGACATGACCCCCGAGAAGGTCATCGAGGTCCAGAAGTACGGCCGTGAGCCCATCTCCCTGCACACCCCGCTGGGCGAGGACGGCGACAGCGAGTTCGGCGACCTCATCGAGGACTCCGAGGCCGTCGTTCCGGCCGACGCGGTCAGCTTCACGCTCCTCCAGGAGCAGCTGCACTCCGTTCTCGACACCCTGTCCGAGCGCGAGGCGGGTGTCGTCTCGATGCGCTTCGGTCTCACCGACGGTCAGCCGAAGACCCTCGACGAGATCGGCAAGGTGTACGGCGTGACCCGGGAGCGGATCCGCCAGATCGAGTCCAAGACCATGTCGAAGCTGCGTCACCCGTCGCGTTCCCAGGTGCTGCGCGACTACCTCGACTAGGCCTCGGCCGCACGTCGGCGAGGGCCCGGCCTCCTTGTGGAGGCCGGGCCCTCGCCGTGCGCGCGGAGTGCGTGCCCGCGTTCGCTGGATCACTCTGGGTGTTCCACGACCCTCCCAGTGTGAGGAGCGCGCATGCGCCGTCCCTACGCCCCGATGGTGGCCCTCGCGGTCGCCACAGCGGCGATATCCCTGACGACCCCCGCCCGGGCATCCACCGACAGCGTTGTCATAGGAAGCCGTCCCGTCCAGATCTCCGAGAGTCCGTGGACGGTCGCGCTGTCCAGCCGTGACCGGTTCGGGGGTACGCGCGCGGGACAGTTCTGCGGGGGAGTGGTCATCGGTCCGACCACGGTCCTGACCGCGGCCCACTGCCTGGGCGAGGACGTGCTGGGGGCGCCGCCCCGTGACGAGCGCGATCTGAAGGTCATCGCCGGGCGTGGGGACCTGATGTCCGACGAGGGCACGGAGATTTCCGTGCGCGACGTCTGGGTCAACCCGTCCTACGACAGTGATACGAACGCCGGGGACTTCGGCGTGCTGACGCTCGCCGAGCCCCTCCCGGCCGCCTCAGTGATCCGTATGGCCCCCTCGGGGGACCCGGCGTACGAGCCGGGCACCGCCGCCGTGGTCTACGGCTGGGGCGATCTGACGGGCGGCGGCGACTACGCGAGCACCCTGCGGGCCGCGGACGTGCACGTACTTCCCGACGCCGCGTGCGAGCGGGCCTACCCCGGCGACGAGTCCGGGACCTACGACGCGGCGTCCATGGTCTGTGCCGGAGAGCCGGCCGGCGGTCGTGACGCCTGCCAGGGGGACAGCGGAGGGCCGCTGGTCGCCCAGGGACGCCTCATCGGCCTGGTGTCCTGGGGGAGCGGCTGCGGGCGTGCGGAGAGCCCTGGTGTCTACACGAGGGTCTCGGAGGCGGTCCGGGCGCTGGGCGCGAGACGCTGAGGCCTTCGGCGGGCTGAGGGCTTCGACGATGCGATACGAGTGTGGGCGGTCACTCCCTGTGTCCAGGGTGCGACCGCCCACTCACCGGCCTGTCGCCGGTACCCGCTCGTCGTGGATGCGAAGGTCAGCGTTCTTCGTCGTTGACGCTCTCGGGAACGGACGTGAGCCGCTCCGTCTCGTCCTGTATCTCAGCGGCGATCTTCTTGAGTTCCGGCTCGAACTTGCGACCGTGGTGGGCGCAGAAGAGCAGTTCTCCGCCGCTCAGGAGGACGACGCGCAGATATGCCTGGGCGCCGCAACGGTCGCAGCGGTCAGCGGCCGTCAGCGGGCTCGCGGGGGTCAGAACAGTAGTCACGTCGCCTCTTCTCTAGCTCGACGAGCTGTCGTACCAGGGTCAACATCCAACCAGGCCGAAAACGTTCCCGCTCGCGGCTTTTCCTCGAAATTTTCTTTCGAGCCGGCTGTCTGCTGCCGGGTGGCGGCGAATGAGCCGTATTGCGTGTCTTTGTGTCTGTACGGGTTCGCGCTGTCTGTCAGGTGTCGGTCCTCCCGGCTGGATTGCCGGTTGTTCATGAGGACGTGCCCGGAGCCTAAATGGTTCATGCCTCGAAGGGAACGTGATATGTACTTCACTCCATCGAGGGATCGAACACCCATGCGATCCTGGACTAGGGTGAGTTCATGCGAGGGTGGTGCTACAACGGCTCTACCAGGCCTCGGTACCCTCTGAGCGGCGACCGAAGCCGGGCCCTTACCCAAAAGGGTCCCCCATGAAATTCAGCGAGGAGCGAACCGCGTGACCGCCGAGACGTCCGTGCCGTCCACAGCGCTGCTGACCGGAGCAGACCGGGACGGTTCCAACTACACCGCGCGGCACCTGCTCGTCCTTGAGGGGCTCGAGGCAGTGCGGAAGCGCCCGGGCATGTACATCGGGTCCACCGACAGTCGCGGCCTGATGCACTGCCTGTGGGAGATCATCGACAACTCCGTCGACGAGGCCCTCGGGGGCTACTGCGACCACATCGAGGTCATCCTGCACGACGACGCCTCCGTCGAGGTGCGGGACAACGGCCGTGGCATCCCCGTCGACGTGGAGCCCAAGACCGGCCTCTCCGGCGTCGAGGTCGTCATGACCAAGCTGCACGCCGGCGGCAAGTTCGGCGGCGGCTCGTACGCGGCCTCCGGCGGTCTGCACGGCGTGGGCGCCTCCGTGGTGAACGCGCTCTCCTCCCGCCTGGACGTCGAGGTGGACCGCGACGGCCACACCCACGCCGTGAGCTTCCGCCGCGGCACCCCTGGAGCCTTCAAGGCCGACGGGCCCGACGGCGCCTTCGACGCGACGGGCGGGCTGCGCAAGCTCAAGAGGATCCCGAAGACCCGCACCGGCACGCGCGTGCGCTACTGGGCCGACCGCCAGATCTTCCTCAAGGACGCCAAGCTCTCCCTGGAGAACCTCCACCAGCGCGCCCGTCAGACCGCCTTCCTGGTGCCGGGCCTGACCATCGTCGTCCGCGACGAGTACGGCTTGGGCGAGGGCGGCAGCAAGGGCGAGGAGTCCTTCCGCTTCGACGGCGGAATCAGCGAGTTCTGCGAGTTCCTCGCCACCGACAAGGCGGTCTGCGACGTCCTTCGCTTCTCCGGGCAGGGCACCTTCAAGGAGACCGTCCCGGTGCTCGACGAGCACGGCCAGATGACGCCCACCGAGGTCACCCGCGAGCTGGGCGTCGACGTCGCGATGCGCTGGGGCACCGGATACGACACGACCCTGAAGTCGTTCGTGAACATCATCGCCACACCCAAGGGCGGTACGCATGTCGCCGGCTTCGAGCAGGCCGTAACCAAGACGATGAACGAGGTCCTGCGGACCAAGAAGCTGCTGCGGGTCGCCGAGGACGACATCGTCAAGGACGACGCGCTGGAGGGCCTCACGGCCGTCGTCACCGTGCGTCTGGCCGAGCCGCAGTTCGAGGGGCAGACGAAGGAGGTCCTCGGCACCTCGGCCGCCCGCCGCATCGTGACGAACGTGGTGACCAAGGAGCTCAAGGCGTTCCTGACCTCCACGAAGCGGGACGAGGCCGCGCAGGCGCGGGTCGTCATGGAGAAGGCCGTCGCTGCCGCGCGCACGAGGATCGCCGCCCGCCAGCACAAGGACGCGCAGCGTCGGAAGACGGCTCTGGAGTCCTCCTCGCTGCCCGCCAAGCTCGCCGACTGCCGCAGCGACGACGTCGACCGCAGTGAGCTGTTCATCGTCGAGGGCGACTCCGCGCTGGGTACGGCGAAGCTGGCCCGGAACTCCGAGTTCCAGGCGCTGCTGCCGATCCGGGGCAAGATCCTGAACGTTCAGAAGGCGTCCGTGACGGACATGCTGAAGAACGCCGAGTGCGGTGCGATCATCCAGGTCATAGGGGCCGGCTCCGGTCGTACCTTCGACATCGACGCGGCACGCTACGGGAAGATCATTCTCCTTGTCGACGCCGATGTCGACGGAGCGCACATCCGGATCCTGCTGCTGACGCTGTTCCAGCGCTACATGCGGCCCATGGTCGAGGCGGGCCGGGTGTTCGCCGCGGTCCCGCCGCTGCACCGGATCGAGCTCAGCCAGCCCAAGAGGGGGCAGGACAAGTACGTCTACACGTACTCGGACCGTGAGCTGCGGGAGACGCTGCTGGAGATGCAGCGCAAGGGCGTGCGCTACAAGGACTCGATCCAGCGGTACAAGGGTCTCGGAGAGATGGACGCCGATCAGCTTGCCGAGACGACGATGGATCCGCGGTTCCGGACGCTGCGCAGGATCAACATCTCCGACCTGGAGGCGTCCGAGCAGGTGTTCGATCTGCTGATGGGGAACGACGTGGCGCCGCGCAAGGAGTTCATCTCCAGCTCGGCCGCGACGCTGGACCGGTCGCGGATCGACGCGTAGCCCTCCGGCAGGCCACCGGGGCGGTCCGGCTTCCGGGCGCGGGTTTCGTCGTGGGTCGGGGCCGTGCCGGTACGTCCGCCCGTCGCAGCTGGATCAGACGTGGGCTTCCGAGGGAGTCCTCGTTCGATCCGGACGTTGGCGACGGGCATGGGACGTACCGGCACGGCCCCTTCCGTGCGTTCCCGGCTGCGGATGGGGCTTTCGGCCCAGGCCGAGGAAAGATCAGCCCCGCCGGCCCTTGAGGGGCGGGGTCTGGGGGCTGGAGCCCCGGGCGCGACAGGGGCCCCTGGCCAGGGTTCGACGTGTGAGGGTGGGTCCACCCGTGGGTGGAGAGACGGGGTTCGGGGATCCACCTGTGATCCACCCCGGCGCCGATCTGCCAAGGGCGAGATGCCCGTAGCGTCGAGGGGGTCGGCAGCACTCGCTGCGGACATCCGTCATTCGCTCACGGAGGCCGCGCATGTCCGGGCTCATGAATGCCGTGGTGGTCGTCGCTGTCACCGCAGTGGTGATCGCGTGCCGGCTCGGCGCGCGCCGGATCGGTTCGGAGCGGCTCTGGTGGATCGCGCCCGCCGTTCTCGCCGTCGTGGCGATGCGCGAGCCCGGTGTGATCGACTCGCACCACCAGGCCGGGGCGTCCTTCCTGCCGGGCACGGCCGCCCTGATATTCGGCCTGGTGACCACCTTGCCGGTCCACTCGGGACTGCCGACCCGGCGGGTGCGATCCCTGCGGCCGACGGTGACGGGGCGGTTCCCGGCGTACGGTGTCGGCGTCGGCCGCGTCCTGCGGGAGGAGTGCGCGTGACGGACAACACCTGGACGCGCTGGCCCTCTCGTGAGGCACTCTCCCGCGTGGGCGTGCACAAGGGCCGCCGTCTGCCCGCCAGAGTCGCGCGCGCCGTCGTCCTCACCATGCTTGTCGCCACGACACTCACGAACCGGGACCTCGGCGCCTGGGCGCTCGCCGGAGGTGTCACGGGAATCGCGGTGTGCGTGTTCCTCGCCTGGGGCTTCTGGCGGACCACACTGGAGCACCGTCTGCTGCCCTCCCTGCCGCTGCTCGCTCTGCTGATGACGGTCGCGGTCGCCGGGCACGGTGCGGGTTTCCGGATCCCGGCGCTCGTCCTGCTGTGCGGGTGTGCTGTCACCGCCATCGAACGGCTGCCCCTCGCGGCGGCCCTGCCGGCCACGGCGGTGGCACTGGGCGCTTACGCGGCGTTCGACAACGACGCCTGGCCGACCACCGCGGCCACCACCGTGGGGCTGGCGCTCGCGGGATACGTCCTGCGCCTCGACGCGGAGGCACGGGCCGGTGCGCAGCGGCTGCTGGTCCAGGAACGTGCGGCCCGCGCGGCCGAGGCGGAGTCGGCGGCCCTCGCGGAGCGAACGCGGATAGCCAGGGAGATCCACGACGTCCTGGCCCACAGCCTGTCGGCGCAGCTCGTGCATCTGGAGGCGGCGCGACTGCTCATCGAGAGAGGGGCGGACCGGGAGATCATCCTCGAACGGGTCGTGGCGGCACGGGGAATGGCCCGTGAGGGGCTCTCCGAGACCCGGCAGGCGCTCTCCGCGCTCCGGGGCCAGATGTCTCCGCTGGAGGACTTCCTGAGCGAACTCGTGGCCACCGCCGACCGCGCCGGTGTCACGGTGACCGGCGAGCGGCAGCCGCTGCCCGCCGAGGCGTCCCAGGCGGTGCGCCGGGTCGCTCAGGAGGCGCTGACGAACGTACGCAAACATGCTCCGGGGGCCACGGTCCACATCCGGCTGGACTACGGCGAGCACGAAGTGACGCTGGATGTAAGGGATTCGGGTGGAAAACCGGGCGAACTCAGCGGTTCGGGAGCCGGGTACGGTCTGCTGGGCATGCGGGAGCGCGCGGAGCTGCTCGGCGGCTCGCTGCACACAGGACCGGGCGAGGAGGGGTTCGTGGTGACGTTGAAGGTGCCCGTATGACCGAACGGGCAGAGGGCCGGGGCCCGGCGCGGGTCGTGGTCGCGGACGATCAGATGATCGTGCGCGAGGGCATCGTGATGCTGCTGGGGCTGCTGCCCGGGATCGAGGTCGTCGGCGCGGCCGGTGACGGGGCCGAAGCGGTGAAGCTGGTGGCCGAACTCGGCCCGGACGTGGTGCTGATGGACCTGCGCATGCCGCGCTGCGACGGGATCGAGGCGACCCGGCGCATCCGTGCCGAGCATCCCGGGACCCAGGTCGTCGTGCTCACGACGTTCGCGGACGACGAGTCGGTCTTCCCCGCGCTGCGTGCCGGGGCCCGCGGCTATCTGACCAAGGACGCGGGAGGCGAAGAGATCGCGCGGGCCGTGGAGAGCGTGCTCTCCGGGGATGCGGGGCTCTCGCCGAGCATCCAGAGGCGGCTGCTGGAGCGGCTGTCGGCCCCGGAGCCAGAGCCCGGACCTCCTCCCGAGGTCCCGGACGGACTGACCTCGCGCGAGACGGAAGTGCTCCTGCTGATCGCGGAGGGACTCAACAACCACGAGATCGCCCGCAAGCTCCATGTGTCCACGGCCACCGTGAAGACCCACATCAACAATCTCTTCGCCAAGGCAGGTCTCAAGGACCGCGCTCAAGCAGTGCGTTACGCCTATGGGAAAGGTCTCATGCGGCCGCCCGTGGGATGACGTCACCTGATGGGGTGAAGAGCACGAAGACCGCAGTCGGAGAGCCCTCCGATCTGCACATCCTTGGGCACGCGGCAGAAACGGGTCGCGGACAAGGAGAGTTCGGTGGACAAGCACGACGGCGGCGACACGGGGGAGGTCCGGTTCGACGACCCCTGGTACGACGCGCTCGCTTCCGGCTGGGGCGAGTTGGACGGCACGGGTGCGCTCGCTCCCGCCGTGCCGGCCGCCCGCTCGGAGCACGAGGTTCGGACGGGCGAGGCCGCCCACGTCTACCTGGAGGTGCAGCGCAGTGCCGCCTTCCAGGAAGTGCGCGGCCGGTACCGCAGGTTCGTGATTCCGGCCGTTGCCGTCTTCTTCCCCTGGTACGTGGGTTACGTGGTGACCGCGACCACCGCGCCGGATTTCATGGCGCGGCCGGTCACCGGCGCGGTGAATGTGGCGCTGCTCGCGGGGCTGGGACAGTTCCTCACGACGTTCCTGCTCGCCTGGGCGTATGCGCGGCACGCGCGGCTGCGCAGGGACCGGGCCGCGCTCGAACTGCGCTGGGACACTCAGGAGATGGCGCGGAACGCCAGGAGCGGTGAGCGGTGAGCGGCCACCATCAGACCCTGGCGCTGCTGCTGTTCAGCGCGTTCGTCGCGGTGACGCTGGCGATCACGACATGGGTGAGCCGCAACCGGCATGGTTCGGCCGAGGAGTTCTACGCGGGCGGGCGATTGTTCTCGCCGATGGAAAACGGTTTCGCCCTCTCCGGGGACTACATGTCGGCTGCTTCCTTCCTCGGTATCACGGGGCTCATTTCCCTGTACGGCTACGACGGCCTGCTGTACGCCGTGGGATTCCTGGTGGCCTGGCTGGTCGTTCTCTTCCTCGTCGCCGAACTGGTCCGCAACTGCGGGCGGTTCACGCTCGCCGACGTCGTCGCCGCCCGGATGGACGAGCGGCCGGTGCGGATCGCGGCCGGAACGTCCTCGGTGATGGTGTCCGTTCTGTACCTGGTGGCACAGATGGTGGGAGCGGGCAGTCTGGTCTCGCTGCTGCTGGGAGGCACGAGCGACGCGGCGCGCAACTGGACGGTGATCGGTGTCGGCGCGCTCATGGTGATCTACGTGTCGATGGGCGGGATGCGGGCGACCACCTGGATCCAGATCGTCAAGGCGGTTCTGCTCATCGGCGGGGCCATCGCGCTCACCGTGCTGGTCCTGATTCGGTTCCACGGGGACATCAACGAATTGCTGCGTACGGCCGCGGAGCGCAGCGGTCACGGCAACGACTTCCTCGTGCCCGGGCTGAAGTACGGCGGTGAGTGGACGGCACGCTTCGACTTCATCAGCCTCGGCCTCGCGCTCGTGCTCGGCACTGCCGGGCTGCCGCACATCCTGTCGCGCTTCTACACCGTGCCGACCGCGCGGGCCGCCCGGCGCTCGGTGCTCTGGGCGATCGGGCTCATCGGCGGCTTCTACCTGATGACGATCGTGCTGGGCTTCGGTGCCGCCGCGGTCGTCGGTCCCGAGGCGGTGCGCGGATCGAGCGCCGCGGGGAACACCGCGGTCCCGCTGCTGGCCCTGGATCTGGGCGGCGGGGCCAACTCCACAGGGGGGACGGTCCTGTTCGCCGTCGTCGCCGCCATCGCCTTCGCCACCATTCTCGCGGTCGTCGCCGGAGTCACCCTCGCGTCCTCGGCGGCTGTGGCCCATGACCTGTACGGCTCGCTGCGTCGTCGTCGTGCGAAGCCGAACGGCGAGGTCACGGTGGCGCGCGCCGCGTCCGTCGGCATCGGTGTGATCGCCATCGCCCTGAGCCTCCTCGCCCGCGATCTCAACGTGGCCTTCCTGGTCGGGCTCGCGTTCGCCGTCGCCGCGTCCGCCAATCTGCCGGTGCTGCTGTACTCCTTGTTCTGGCGGTCCTTCACGACGCGCGGTGCCGTGTGGTCCGTCTACGGCGGCCTGGTCCCCGCGCTGTTGCTCGTGCTGCTGTCGCCGGTGGTGTCCGGCAGTCCCGAATCACTCTTCCCGGGTGTGGATTTCCAGTATTTCCCGCTTCAGAATCCGGGCCTCGTCTCGGTACCCCTGGGCTTCCTCGCCGGCTGGCTCGGCACTGTCATCTCGACGGAGCCGCCGGACGAGGCCAAACACGCCGAGATCGAGGTTCGGGCGCTCACAGGAGCCGGGGCCGTCTGAGGGCCGTGAACATCAGCTACGACCGCCCTGAGGCGGGCGTGCTCCCCCGGCATCCCGTTGCCGGGGGAGCGGGGGAAGTGCGTATCCCTTGACAATGGCTGAGGCGGCTGTGAGCCACCACAGCGCCGAGGATCCGGCGGTGAGGGGCCGCGACGGAAATGCTGATCGGTCCGTGCGACGTGCCCCGGCGCGGTCAGGCCCGCGGCCGGGCCGTCAGCAGGCCACGGCGACGGCCGTCTCCTCGAGCTGCCGCACGGCCACCACGTCCATCCGCGCGGGTGACCCGAGTGCCGAACCGCAGCTCTCGGGGCGGGGCGGCAGCGAGGTGCCGCGCGCGACGACGACCCGCCACAGACGGCCGTCGGAGTGGGCGACCGTGACCTCCCAGCGCGGCGCGGTGCCGTCCGTGCGGATCACCGCCAGGACATCGGCGGCGTGTTCCCCCGTAGCCGCCCGTACGGCCAGCTCGGCCGCCTGGCCCGGGCGTTCCCAGGCCGAGTTCCCGCGGCACCCCTCGGTGACGATCCGGCCTTCCTGGACGCCCCGCAGGACCTCCTCGACGGCGTGGACCTCGGCACGGCCGTACACGTACCCGTACGGCAGGATCAGCACGGTGGGCGAGAACCGGTGACCACCCAGATGAGTGACCTCCCAGGTGCCGTCGGCGCCGGCGGCGGTCAGTTCCGCCGCCAGGGGGCGTCCGAGCAGGGCACAGCAGCGGTCGCGCTTGCCGTTCGTGCAGACGAGGGCCAGCGGATCGCCGGTATGGGGCCGGCCCTGGAGAACCTCGTCGAAGGAGCGCGGATCACCCGCCCCGAGCCCGGCGAGGTCGAGGTCGAGCAGTCGTCCGGGATCACGCGTCATGGCGCTGTGCAGCCATGCGTTTCCCGGGGTGGTGTGGGCCACGTACACATGGCGTTCGGCGAGCGGGCCACGGTCGGCATGTCGCCCGGGGCGCCGGATCAGCGCGATCCGTACCCCCGTGTCCTGCGCGGCCGCTTCGAGGGCGCGGCCGAGCGTGGGATCCAGGTGGCTCGAAGTGAGCGCCTTGGCACCCCAGGGTCCGGGCTGCTCGATGAGCAGCCATGTCCTCGCAGTGGCCGCGGTTCCGGAAAGGGGCTCGTGGAGCTGCCGCGACGTGGTCGTGCACGTACTCACAGAGGTGAGCCTAACCTGACTTTGCCCTAAGCGACTTCCCGCCGTTTGTCAGGAGCGCGTTGGGGGTGGTCCGGTGCGCGTTGCCGGGCGTACAGAAGCACGCGTGGGGAGGCAGCGTGTTGAGGGCGCGCGCAGCGCCGTTCTCCGCGCCCAGCGTGCGCCGTCTAGCGGGGGAGGGGCCGGGGTGGCCGCTCCCCCACGTAGTGGCCGCTCGGCCGCATCCGCAGGGGGCGCTCGGCGTACTCCTCCAGGGTGTGGGCGATCCAGCCCACCGTCCGGGCGACGGCGAAGATCGTCTCGCCCGCAGAGGCCGACATGCCGGACGAGACGGTGAGGACGGCCAGCGCGAGGTCGACATTGGCGTGCAGAGGTGTGTGCCGGGCCGTGGTGGTCACCACGTCACGGGCCGCCGCCAGGGCGGGCGCCGCGCCGGGAACCTCCTCCAGGAGGGCGAACAGGGCACGCGCACGTGGATCCTCGCCGGGGTACAGCCGATGGCCCAGCCCGGGGACACGGCGCCCGGCGCGCAGCTCGTCGGCGACCACGGGAGCGGCGGTGCCCTGGTCCAGAACGTCCAGCAGCAGCCGGTGCGCGAGCCCGCTGGCCGCCCCGTGCAGCGGCCCTTCGAGGACGCCGAGGCCCGCCGACACGGCCGCGTACGCGTGGGCGCGGGCCGAGGCCGCGACCCGTACCGCCAGTGTCGAGGCGGCCAGGTCGTGGTCGACGAGCAGCCCGAGTGCCGTGTCCAGCACGCGTACCGACGCGTCGTCGGGAGTACGTCCGCTGAGACGTGCCCACAGACGACGGGCCAGCGGGCCTTCGTCGCGGTGGTCGTGCCGCACGGTGGGCAGTGCGGCGACGAGGGTGGGAATGAGGGTGCGTCCGGTCCCGAGGACGGCGCTCTCGGAGAGGTCGAAGCGCAGCGGGTCGGCGGCCGCCGCGGCGACCGCCGCGACGCGCAGCCGGTCGGTCGGGCCGCTGTGCTCGGGCAGCGCGTCGACGCTGCGCCGGGCGGCGGCCACGGACGCCTCCGGGGCCGTGAACGTGACGCCGGGGCGAAGCTCGCCGGTCCACAGCCATTCGGCGATCTCCTCGTAGGAGTACCGCGCGGCCAGTTCCGTCGCGTCGACGCCACGGAAGTAGTACCGGTCCTTGTCGATCAACGTGATGCGGGTGCGGACGGAGAGCTCACCGCTGCCGCTCGAACTTCCGCCGCCCTCACGCCTGTTGCGCCGTGCGAGGGCCTCGACCTCCTTGGTGTCGAACGTGCTCCCGCGCCCTCCCGGTTCCCGTCTGCTGCTGAGCTGCCCGCGGCTCACGTAGGCGTACACGGTCTCCGGCTTCACCCCGAGCAGTTCGGCGGTCTCTTTGGTGCTGAGCCGTCGGCCCTCGTGCGCAGGTGCTGCCGCTTCTCGATCCCTCATGAGCGCCACCGTATCCATGGATCAGCGTATTGATTGGATCAACATTGACAGTTATTGAGTCAATCATGGACAGTCAAATCAAGTCCAGGGAGGAAACATGCCGATCAACCAAGCCGCGTCCATCTCTGTCGACGTGCCTGCCGGTGTTCCGCGAGGTCTCGCCGGTGTCGTCGTCACCGACACAGAACTGGGTGACGTCAGGGGGCTGGAGGGCTTCTATCACTACCGGCAGTACTCGGCCGTGGATCTCGCGCGATCCTGCGGCTTCGAGGAGGTCTGGCATCTGCTGGTCCACGGTGAACTGCCCGACGAGGCGCGCCGTGCCGACTTCGCCGCGCGGACGGCGCGGTTGCGCCGACTGCCGGACGACGTGCGCGCCGCGCTGCCCGCGATCGCGGCGGCGACCGGGCCCTCGGGGCCGCTGGCAGGGCTGCGCACCGCGCTGTCGCTGCTCGGTGCGTCGCTGGGGTTCCGGCCCGTGTACGACATCGATGCCGGGCGTCGCCGTGACGACGGCCTCGCGGCGACGGCGGCCGTGCCGACACTGCTCACCGCGCTGTACCGGATCGGGCGGGGGCTCGATCCGATGGAGCCGCGTGAGGACCTGGGGTACGCCGCCAACTACCTGTACATGCTGACAGGTTCGGAGCCGGACGCCGCCCGTGCCCGTGCGGTTGAGCAATACCTCATCTCGACCATTGACCATGGATTCAATGCGTCAACGTTCACGGCGCGGGTGATCGCATCAACCGGCGCCGACGTGGCGGCCTGCCTCGTGGGCGCGGTCGGGGCTCTCTCCGGTCCGCTCCACGGTGGTGCCCCCAGCCGCGCCCTGGACACCCTCGATGCGATCGGGACCCCCGACCGCATCGACTCCTGGATCCGCGAACGCGTCCTCGCCGGCGAGCGCATCATGGGCTTCGGGCATCCGGTCTACCGGACGGAGGACCCGCGCTCGCGGATGCTCCGGGAGATGGCCCAGGGGTTCGGCGGCCCGCTCGTGGAGTTCGCGGTCGAAGTCGAACGACAGGTGGAGTTGATCCTGGCCGAACTCAAGCCGGGGCGTGAGCTGCACACCAACGTGGAGTTCTACGCCGGTGTGGTCATGGAACTCTGCGGGCTGCCCCGAGAGATGTTCACACCCACCTTCGCCGCCGCCCGAGTGGTCGGCTGGAGCGCGAACATCATGGAACAGGCGGAAGACTCGAAGATCATCCGCCCGGCGGCCCGCTACGTGGGGCCGGCTGCGCCGGTGGCGGTGCCGACTGCTGCCTGACACGGCGAGCGGGTTGACGGCATCCGGGTCCCGGCCGGTGCCGGATGGACGGCCGGAGTTGCGGGAATGCGCATGAAGGGCCCGGCACCGTGCTGATGCCGGGCTCCGCATCGTGGTCGTAGGGATTCTCTCAAGACGAATCGAAGCGGTATGCGGAGAATCAAGAGGGGGCGAAGGCGGAGAACCGCCTTTTCGCTGCCGCAATTAGGATTTCACCACTCCGTGAAGGATTTGCGTTCCGGGTGTCAGACGTCCGGGATGTCCTTCTTGGCACGCAGCAGGGTCTCGCGCGTGATGACCACGATCCGCTCGTAGTCGGCCCGTGCGGCGTCGGGCGGGAGCTCGGGGTCGAGTTCCTGGGTGGCCTCGCGCCCGATGACGGCGAAACTGCCGTCACTGAGCTCGAAGATGTCGGGGCACGACTGGCCAGAAGCGCTGCCGCGCTCGCGTGGAGTAGCCCCGACACGTCGCACGATCTTCACGGAGTGGTACCAACCTTATGGCTCGGAATCGCAGTGGGGATCTCTTCCGAGCGGCGTTCCCTCGGAGTGAGGCACTCCGAGCAGAGATGATCGTCGGAGGGCAGGTCTCCGAGCGCAGGGGTGTTCGGCCGGAGCGCTCAGAGGTCTGAGCAGGCGCCAACTTAGCGGTTTCTCTCGCGCATGGTGCCTGAAGCCCGCCAAGCAGTCGAGTGAATCTGAACAGCTTTGCTTGAACAGGGGTGGTATCAGGGTGATAGGTGGTAATCAGCGTACGAGGGCGTGGCAGGGGCGTGCGTGGCACGGCTCCCGCGTGCGAGGCTACCGGTCAAGCCCAGGCGCGTCAGGGTTATCCCTCATCCGGCTCCCCGACGACCCACCACTCGTCGGCGTCCGCGTCCGCCTGATCCTGAATCAGGGTGTCCATCATTCGCCCTAGTTGGGCCTCATCGGACGACTCGGGCAGGCTTTTGCGGTGATGCCCCGTCGCCGCCCAGTACTCCCTGAAGATCGGGTTCTGGCAGATGATGCGGAAGTGGCCGTGGAGCTCGGCGCGGGTAAGCGCCCCGATCCGGTGGAAGTACAGGGCGTTGATGTAGAGGGCGTTCGCGAAGAGGTACTGGCGCTGTTTCTCTGGGCCGATCTCGGTTTCGTACGTGTTGAGGACGGCGGCGAGGGCGGGATCGTCCATGGCCTTGCACAGCAGGTCGAAATGGAGGCGGTGCTGCTCGGTGAGCACGGCACGTCGGCGCTGCCGTGTGCTTCGTTCCGCCATGGCTTTCGCCGCGGCGCCGAGCCCTGCCAAGGCGGCTGAGCCGAGCCTCCGTATCGCAGAAATCTGTGTGGCCATGTCAACCCCCGAATCAGGCGACCGTCCGCCGGTCGTCGGTTGTGGGGCGACAGGGAGCGGACCGGCGAGCGGTGGGCGGCGCGCTTGCCGTCTCCCAGTGTTGCCGAGCGGCTCTGATCGGCGGGGAGGCGGAGAGGAGGCGCACGGAGGGATGTGCGGGTCGTATCCACCGGCGCCATGTCCAACGTGTGCCCCGCGAGCGCCGCTAACAATCGTTCACTTCGGGGCGTTTCCCCCACTCGTATGCTGGGTCGGCATTCATTCCCCGCGTGAGCGCCGGCCTCGTGAGCCGGTGCGCGCACAGGTTTCAGAGAGGGCGCGTGGTGAGTCGGTCGAGCACTCGGCAGATCCCGGTCATCGTTCTCGCCGGCTTCCTGGGTTCCGGCAAGACCACACTGCTCAACCATCTCCTGCACCGCAGTGGCGGCAGTCGCATCGGAGCCGTCGTCAACGACTTCGGCGCGATCGAGATCGACGCCATGGCGGTGGCCGGAGCGCTCGGCGACTCCACCGTCTCGCTCGGCAACGGGTGTCTGTGCTGTGCGGTCGACGTCAGCGAACTTGATCAATATCTGGACAGGCTCGCTCAACCCTCCGCCCGGATCGACGTCATCGTCATCGAGGCGAGCGGGCTCGCCGAGCCCCAGGAACTCGTGCGCATGGTGCTCGCCAGCGAGCACCCGGGCATCGTGTACGGAGGGCTCGTCGAGGTCGTCGACGCCGCCGAGTTCGCCGCCACGCGTGAGAGGCATCCCGAGATCGACCGGCACCTCGCCCTCGCCGATCTCGTCGTCGTCAACAAGACCGACCGGGCCGAGGACGCGGGGCGTGTGCTGGATGCCGTCCGGGAGCTCGCCGACCGTGCCGCGGTCGTCCCCGCCGCCTACGGCCGTGTCGACCCGGAGTTCCTCTTCGACTGCAGGCCCGGTGAGGAGCGCATCGGACAGCTGTCCTTCGACGATCTCCACCGGGACGACGAGAACGGCGACGAGGAGGACGGTCCGGGAAAGCGCGGCGAGGGGGAGTACGACGGTCACGGCCACCTCGGCCATCTGCACTCCGCTTACGACTCCCTCTCCTTCACCTCCGAAGTCCCGCTCGGGCCAAGGAAGTTGATGACGTTCCTCGACAGCCGGCCCGACGGGCTCTACCGGATCAAGGGGTACGTCGACTTCGGCGTCCAGGACCCCCGCAACCGGTACGCCGTGCACGCCGTCGGGCGGTTCCTGCGTTTCTACCCGGAACCCTGGCCCGACGCGGACGAGCGGCTCACCCAGCTCGTCCTCATCGGCTCCGGGATCGACACGGTGGCACTGGGCAAGGAACTGGAGGCATGCAAAGAGGACGCCCCGCATGCCGACGAACACAGCATGTGGGGCGTCCTCCGCTACGTACAGGAGCCCAGCCCGGAGGGCTGACCACGGACTACGCCGGGCCGGCCACCACCGACACCGGCTTGCCCAGCGACACGCCCGAGCCGTCACGGCGCGGGTCGATCACCGGCAGGTCGACGGGCATGCCGGTCTTCTGCGCGGCGCGCCCCGGAGTCGGGCCGGCCCAGGCCAGCGACAGACAGTCCTCGCCCTTCAGGAACCGCTGGCAGCGCACACCGCCGGTGGCGCGGCCCTTGCGGGGATACTGGTCGAACGGAGTGAGCTTGGCCGTGGTCTGGACGGAGTCGTCCAGCGTCCCGCGTGAACCCGCCACCGTGAAGACCACGGCGTCGACCGCCGGGTCGACCGCGGTGAACGAGATCACCTTCGCGCCGTCCGTCAGCTTGATGCCCGCCATGCCGCCCGCGGCACGGCCCTGCGGGCGCACCTGCGAGGCCTGGTAGCGCAGCAGCTGGGCGTCGTCCGTGATGAAGACCAGGTCCTCCTCGCCGGAACTCAGCTCGACGGCCCCGACGATCCGGTCGCCCTCCTTGAGGGTGATGACCTCCAACTCCTCCTTGTTCGAGGGATAGTCGGGCACCACACGCTTGACGACACCCTGCTCCGTGCCGATCGCGAGGCCCTGCGACGTCTCGTCGAGCGTCGTCAGACACACCACGGTCTCGTCCGCCTCCAGGGAGGACAGGAACTCCGAGACCAGAGCGCCCCCGGAGAGGTTGGGCGCCGACGCCGTCTCGGGCAGCTGCGGCAGGTCGATCACGTTCAGGCGCAGCAGACGGCCCAGGGACGTGACCGCGCCGATCTCGCCGCGCGCCGTGGCGGGCACCGCGGAGACGATCACGTCGTGCTTGGTGCGCTTGCCGTCCGGGTCCTTCCCGAAGGGGGCGGCGGTCATCGTGCGTGCCAGCAGCCCCGTGGAGGACAGCAGGACGCGGCACGGGTCGTCGGCGACCTGGAGCGGGACGGTCGCGGCGGGGGCGCCCGCAGACTCCAGGAGCACCGTGCGCCGGTCGGTGCCGAACTTCTTGGCCACCGCGGCCAGTTCGCCGGAGACCAGCTTGCGCAGCTCCGCGTCGGACTCCAGGATGCCGGTCAGCTCGTCGATCTCGCCGTTGAGGCGGTCGCGCTCCGACTCCAGCTCGATGCGGTCGAACCGGGTGAGGCGGCGCAGCGGCGTGTCGAGGATGTACTGCGTCTGGATCTCGGAGAGGGAGAAGCTCTCGATCAGCCGCTCCTTGGCCTGTGCCGAGTTGTCGCTGGAGCGGATGAGGCGGATGACCTCGTCGATGTCCAGGAGGGCGACGAGGAGACCCTCGACCAGGTGCAGACGGTCGCGCTTCTTGCCGCGGCGGAACTCGCTGCGGCGGCGCACGACGTCGAAGCGGTGGTCGAGATAGACCTCCAGCAGCTCCTTGAGGCCCAGGGTGAGCGGCTGGCCGTCGACCAGTGCCACGTTGTTGATGCCGAAGGACTCCTCCATCGGCGTCAGCTTGTAGAGCTGCTCGAGGACCGCCTCCGGCACGAAGCCGTTCTTGATCTCGATGACCAGGCGCAGGCCGTGCGCACGGTCGGTGAGGTCCTTGACGTCGGCGATGCCCTGGAGCTTCTTCGAGCCGACCAGGTCCTTGATCTTGGAGATCACCTTTTCCGGGCCGACGGTGAAGGGCAGCTCGGTGACGACGAGACCCTTGCGGCGCGCCGTGACGTCCTCCACCGACACCGTGGCGCGGATCTTGAAGGTGCCGCGGCCGGACTCGTACGCGTCCCTGATCCCGGAGAGGCCGACGATCCGGCCGCCGGTGGGCAGGTCGGGTCCCGGGACGTGCTTCATCAGCGTCTCGAGGTCGGCGCCCGGGTAGCGGATGAGGTGCCGGGCGGCGGCGATGACCTCGCCGAGGTTGTGCGGCGGCATGTTCGTGGCCATGCCGACCGCGATGCCGGACGAGCCGTTGACCAGCAGGTTCGGGAAGGCGGCCGGGAGGGCCACCGGCTCCTGCTCCTGGCCGTCGTAGTTGGGTGTGAAGTCGACGGTGTCCTCGTCGATCGACTCCGTCATCAGCGACGTCGCGTCGGCCATCCGGGCCTCGGTGTACCGCATCGCGGCCGGCGGGTCGTCGTTGCCGAGCGAACCGAAGTTCCCGTGGCCGTCGACCAGGGGCAGACGCATGGAGAAGGGCTGCGCCAGACGCACCAGGGCGTCGTAGATCGACGCGTCGCCGTGCGGGTGCAGCTTACCCATGACCTCGCCGACGACACGGGCACACTTCACGTAGCCGCGGTCGGGGCGCAGGCCCATCTCGTTCATCTGGTAGACGATGCGGCGGTGAACCGGCTTGAGGCCGTCGCGGGCGTCCGGCAGGGCTCGCGAGTAGATGACCGAGTACGCGTATTCGAGGAAGGAGCCCTGCATCTCGTCCACGACGTCGATGTCGAGGATCTTCTCCTCGTACGAGTCGTCGGGCGGCGGGGTCTTCGTGCTGCGGCGGGCCATCGCTGCTGCGGCTCCTTCACAGTCTCTGCCGGGGCATGAACGGGTTCTGACGCGCACCATTGTGGACCGCCCCACTGACAGTGCCGACCGCGACCCGTCCGTAGCGCCCTCGCGGCGGGTGCCGCGGGCGTCGCCGTGACCTCTTCCGGGCGACTGTCCGAGCCGGGCGTACGGGCGGTCCGCGAACCGGTCCGGCCGGTGCCCGGCGGCCTCCGAGCGCGTTCGCGACGGTTCCCGGAGGACTTCCCCGGGTGCGCCGGGGCCACGCACGAGTCTCGCTCTCGGCGTACGAGGTGCGGGAACTTCGCCAGCCGTCCGCGCGCTTGCATACAGTGGCAGGACCGACAGGAATGACGTAGTTCCGCGATCGAAGGGACGTACATGCCCATGGGTCACACGGCCACAGCTGAGGCAGGCTCCGGCGGCCTGACAGCGACCGAGCACCGCCTGGCGAACGGCCTGCGCGTGGTGCTCTCCGAGGACCATCTGACCCCGGTCGCAGCGGTGTGCCTCTGGTACGACGTCGGCTCGCGCCACGAGGTCAAGGGCCGGACCGGACTCGCCCACCTCTTCGAGCACCTGATGTTCCAGGGATCCAAGCAGGTCCACGGCAACGGCCACTTCGAACTCGTCCAGGGAGCCGGCGGCTCGCTCAACGGCACGACGAGCTTCGAGCGCACCAACTACTTCGAGACCATGCCCGCCCACCAGCTCGAGCTCGCCCTCTGGCTGGAGGCCGACCGCATGGGCTCGCTGCTCGAGGCGCTGGACGACGAGTCCATGGAGAACCAGCGCGACGTCGTGAAGAACGAGCGCCGCCAGCGGTACGACAACGTTCCGTACGGAACCGCTTTCGAGAAGCTCACCGCGCTCTCGTACCCCGAGGGCCACCCGTACCACCACACCCCGATCGGGTCGATGGCGGACCTGGACGCGGCCACCCTGGAGGACGCCCGCGCGTTCTTCCGCACCAACTACGCCCCCAACAACGCGGTCCTGTCGGTCGTCGGGGACATCGACCCGGAGCAGACGCTCGCCTGGGTCGAGAAGTACTTCGGCTCCATCCCCGGGCACGACGGCAAGCCCGAGCCGCGGGACGGCTCGCTGCCCGACACCATCGGGGAGCAGCTGCGCGAGGTCGTCGAGGAGGAGGTCCCGGCGCGTGCCCTGATGGCCGCCTACCGCCTTCCGGAGGACGGCACGCGCGCGTGCGACGCGGCCGACCTGGCGCTCACCGTCCTCGGCGGCGGCGAGTCCTCCCGGCTCTACAACCGGCTCGTACGCCGTGACCGCACCGCCGTCGCCGCCGGGTTCGGCCTGCTGCGGCTCGCCGGAGCACCCTCCCTGGGGTGGCTGGACGTGAAGGCGTCCGGCGACGTCGAGATCCCGGTCATCGAGGCCGCCGTCGACGAAGAGCTCGCCCGGTTCGCCGAGGAAGGCCCCACGACCGAGGAAATGGAGCGCGCCCAGGCCCAGTTGGAGCGCGAATGGCTCGACCGGCTCGGCACCGTCGCGGGCCGCGCCGACGAACTGTGCCGGTACGCCGTCCTGTTCGGCGACCCGCAGCTCGCCCTGACCGCCGTGCAGCGCGTCCTCGACGTCACGGCGGACGAGGTCCGGGAGGCCGCCAAGGCCCGCCTGCGCCCCGACAACCGCGCGGTGCTCGTCTACGAGCCGACCACCACCGAAGCCGCCGACGCGGCTGACCTTGCCGACGAGACCGACGAGGAGGCGGCGAAGTGACCGAGCTCGCCACCATGGACTTCCACCCGCAGCCCCAGGCCGGCCAGCCGAAGCCGTGGGCCTTCCCCGCCCCCGAGCGCGGCACCCTGGGCAACGGTCTGACCGTGCTGCACTGCCATCGCCCCGGCCAGCAGGTCGTCGCCGTCGAGGTGATCCTCGCCGCGCCGCTGGACGCCGAGCCCGCAGGCCTGGACGGCATCGCCACGGTCATGGCCCGCGCCTTCTCCGAGGGCACGGACAAGCACTCGGCCGAGGACTTCGCCGCCGAGCTGGAGCGCTGCGGCGCCACGCTCGACGCGCACGCCGACCACCCCGGTGTACGTCTGTCCCTCGAAGTGCCGGTCTCGCGCCTGGCCAAGGCCCTCGGCCTGCTCGCCGACGCCCTGCGGGCCCCCGCGTTCGCGGACAGCGAGGTCGAGCGGCTGGTGACCAACCGGCTGGACGAGATCCCGCACGAGACGGCCAATCCGGCCCGCCGTGCCGCCAAGGAACTCTCCAAGGAGCTGTTCCCGGCGAGCGCGCGCATGGCGCGCCCGCGCCAGGGCACCGAGGAGACCGTCCGGAACATCGACTCGGCGGGCGTCCGCGCCTTCTACGAGAAGCACGTGCGCCCCGCCACGGCCACCGCGGTCGTCGTCGGCGACCTGACCGGTGTCGATCTCGACGAACTGCTCGCCGACACGCTCGGCTCCTGGACCGGCTCGGCCGCCGAGCCGCTTCCCGTGCCGCCGGTGAGCGCCGACGACACCGGCCGGGTGATCATCGTCGACCGCCCCGGCGCCGTCCAGACCCAGCTGCTCATCGGCCGTGTCGGCGCCGACCGGCACGACCGCGTGTGGCCCGCCCAGATCCTCGGCACCTACTGCCTCGGCGGCACCCTCACCTCGCGCCTGGACCGCGTCCTGCGCGAGGAGAAGGGCTACACCTACGGGGTACGGGCCTTCGGACAGGTCCTGCGCTCCGCGCCGGACGGCACGGGCGCCGCGATGCTCGCCATCAGCGGCTCGGTCGACACGCCGAACACCGGCCCGGCGCTCGACGACCTGTGGAAGGTGCTGCGCACCCTCGCGGCCGAGGGCCTGACCGACGCGGAGCGCGACGTCGCCGTGCAGAACCTGGTGGGTGTCGCGCCCCTGAAGTTCGAGACGGCGGCGGCCGTCGCGAGCACGCTCGCGGACCAGGTCGAACAGCACCTGCCGGACGGCTACCAGGCGACGCTCTACAGGCAACTGGCCGCCACCGGCACCGTGGAGGCCACCGCGGCGGCCGTGAGCGCCTTCCCGACGGACCGTCTGGTGACCGTCCTCGTGGGCGACGCGGCGCAGATCGCGGACCCCGTCAGAGCCCTCGGGATCGGTGAAGTCACCGTGGTGGCAGCCGAGTAGAACCCGTGCGACGGAGGAAGGGCCCTGACGGCTGAAGAGCCGTCAGGGCCCTTCCTCGTCCCGACGCCGCCCTCAAGATGTCCGTATTCGTATGGCGGTTGCCCTTCTGCCCTGTGGGATGCGTTACAAAAATCGTGATCCGTTTGTTGTTCGAAAGACGCCCCGTCTAGCGTCGGTCCGGCTGTTCGTCACGCAGAGCGCCGCACCCGCGGCACCGGACAGTCATCGCCGAGTCCCCCATGACGCGAGTCAGGGGAGCCGGGGACCCACGCGCAGTCCCTGGGGTGAATCGGACGCCCTCTTCGGAGGGGGCCCGTAGGAGACCTTCCTGCTCCGAACCCGTCAGCTAACCCGGTAGGCGAGAGGGAAGGAAAGGACGAGCCCCTACATGGCGTTCACCTGTGGCACCGGCAAGCATCGTCGTACGAGCCGCGTGCACAGCACGACCACGACCGCCGTCGGGGTCGCGGCGCTCACCACCACCACCGGTGTGATCGGAACCCTGGCCGCCCCCGCGTTCGCCGCGGAAGCCTCCGTCGAGCAGACCGGGCTGACCCAGGCCATCACCCTCGGCGACACGGTCGCCGACCAGATCGACGCGCAGGCCTTCGCGCAGCTGCGCGCCGCCGACGAGGCCGCCGCGCGCAAGCAGGCCGAGCAGACCGCGCGCAAGCAGGCCGCCGAGCAGGCCGTGAAGCTCCGCGAGGCCAAGGAGCGCGCCGCCCGGGAGGCCGAGCGCAAGCGGCTGAACACGTTCGTCATGCCGATCGCCGGTTCGTACGTCTCCACCGGCTACCAGGCCAGCAGCGCCCTCTGGTCGTCCGGCAGCCACACCGGCGTCGACTTCCACGCCGCGACCGGCACGTCGGTCCGCTCCGTCGGCGCCGGCACGGTCGTCACGGCCGGAGACGGTGGCGCCTACGGCAATCAAGTCGTGATCAAGATGCACGACGGCACGTACACCATGTACGGCCACCTGTCGTCCATCGGGGTGTCCGTGGGACAGACGGTCACTCCGGGGCAGCAGATCGGCCTCTCCGGGGACACCGGCAACACCACGGGACCGCACCTCCACTTCGAGGCCCGTACGACGGCGGAGTACGGCTCGGACCTGGACCCGGTCGCGTACCTGCGTTCGCACGGCGTCAACCTCTGACCACCGCTTCGCGGCTTCTTCCCCGTTTTCGATGCCCCGGCTCACCGAGCCGGGGCATCGTCGTTTCCACAGGGCGTCTGTCCAAAAAATATCCATGGATTCAGGCCCGCCGTCGGAAATTCAGGCTTCCTGCAATAGAGTCACTGAACAAGCGTCAATCGGCGGCGTTTCACGGGGATTAAAGCGGAGGTCGGTCATGCGTATTCCGGCGCACTCGGTGTGCACGGCGATCCGTGACGACATCGTCGCGGGTGTCTACGAGCGCGGCGGCCGCCTCACCGAGGAACTGCTCGCGCGCCGCTACGGCGTCTCGCGCGTCCCCGTGCGCGAGGCGCTGCGCACGCTGGAGGCCGAGGGCTTCGTGGTCACCCGCCGGCACGCGGGCGCGTGCGTCGCGGAACCCACCGAGCAGGAGGCCGCGGACCTCCTGGAGATGCGCATGCTGCTGGAACCCCTGGGGGCCGCGCGGGCCGCGCAGCGGCGCACGGAGGCCCACCTCAAGGTGCTGCGGGGTCTGGTCAGGCTGGGGCAGGAGCGTTCCAGGCGAGGCCACAGCGAGGATCTGCGCTCCCTGGGAGGCTGGTTCCACGAGACGCTCGCCCAGGCGTCCGGCAGCCCCGCGCTGACCTCGACGCTCGCCCAGCTGCGTCACAAGATCGCCTGGATGTACTCGGTCGAGGTCCCGGCGGACCCCGCGGAGTCCTGGGCGGAGCACGGCGGCATCGTGGACGCGGTGGCCCGCGGGGACAGCGAGCGGGCCCGCGCGATCACGACCCTGCACACCGAGCGCGCCACGGCCGCGCACCGGCTCCGATTTCCCGGCGGTGACCGGTCGGACCGTGTGAGAAGTTCGCAACATCCCGTAAACACGACGGGTCCGCATCTTTAACACGGGTGTCGTATACAAAGAGGATATTCAGCGGGGGCTTATTTTTCATGCCCTTTTATGAGCGTGTCCGGAATTTCTCCGCGTGCCATTCCCGCAGCCGCTGCGCGAGCCCGTGAGGGGCGCCAGGGAATTCCCGGGCGTGGGTACGGAAAACGGCTGAGCCGCGCCACCCGGTGAAGGTGGACGCGGCTCGGCCGTGTGTGTCCGGGTACCCTGTACGGGTCTCAGACGGTCTCGGGGAGCTCGTCGAGCCCCTCGGCGACCAGCTTCGCCAGACGGTCGAGCGCGGCGTCCGCACCCTCGGCGTCCGAGGTGAGGACGATCTCCTCGCCGCCCTCGGCGCCCAGGCCGAGGACCGCGAGCATGGAGGCGGCGTTGACGGGGTCGCCGCCGACCTTGGCGATCGTCACGGGGATGCCGGAAGCCGTGGTGGCCCGGACGAAGATGGAGGCGGGCCGGGCGTGGAGGCCCTCGGTCCAGCCGACGTTGACGCGGCGCTCAGCCATGTGATGCTGCCCTTCGGGTGTTCAGGGTTGTCTAGACCATTGTTCCATATCGCGAGGCGTGCCCGGACTGTCCCGGGTCCCGCCCGCCGCGGTGTCGGTCGAAGACCCGCTCCGACGCCCGTCACCCTCAGACTGCCTCGCGCCGTTGTCGTACGCGAGCCGTACTCTGGGGCCCATGCAGACCTCGTCGGACCGGCACGAGTACCCAGACCACTGGGAGGCCGACGTGGTGCTGCGCGACGGCGGCACCGCACGCATCAGGCCCATCACCGTCGACGACGCCGAGCGCCTGGTCAGTTTCTACGAGCAGGTGTCGGACGAGTCGAAGTACTACCGCTTCTTCGCGCCCTACCCGCGGCTGTCCGCCAAGGACGTCCACCGCTTCACCCACCACGACTTCGTGGACCGGGTGGGCCTCGCCGCCACGGTGGGCGGCGAGTTCATCGCCACCGTGCGCTACGACCGGATCAACGGGGACGGCATGCCCGCCTCCGCCCCCGCAGACGAGGCCGAGGTCGCCTTCCTCGTGCAGGACGCCCACCAGGGCCGGGGTGTCGCCTCCGCACTGCTCGAGCACATCGCCGCGGTGGCCCGCGAGCGCGCCATCCGCCGCTTCGCCGCCGAGGTGCTGCCCGCCAACAACAAGATGATCAAGGTCTTCACCGACGCCGGATACACCCAGAAGCGCAGCTTCGAGGACGGTGTCGTACGCCTGGAGTTCGATCTCGAACCCACCGACCGGTCCCTCGCCGTGCAGCGCGCGCGGGAACAGCGCGCCGAGGCCCGCTCCGTCCAGCGGCTGCTCGCGCCCGGCTCGGTCGCCGTCATCGGCGCGGGCCGCACCCCCGGCGGGGTCGGCCGCAGCGTCCTCGACAACCTCCGGCAGGCCGGGTTCACCGGCCGCCTGTACGCCGTGAACACGGCACTCCAGGAGAAACAGCTCGACGGAGTCCCGGCCCACCGTTCCGTCCGGGACATCGCCGACCCCGTCGACCTCGCCGTCGTCGCCGTGCCCACCGAACACGTCCCCGGGATCGTGACGGAATGCGGCGAACACGGCGTGCAGGGGCTGGTGGTGGTCTCCGCCGGCTACGCGGAGAGCGGCCCCGAGGGACGCGAACGCCAGCGCGAACTCGTGCGGCACGCGCGCACGTACGGGATGCGCATCATCGGCCCCAACGCCTTCGGGGTCATCAACACGGCGCCCGCGGTGCGTCTGAACGCCTCGCTCGCCCCCCAGATGCCCCGCCCCGGACGCATAGGCCTGTTCGCCCAGTCCGGCGCCATCGGCATCGCCCTGCTGTCCCGGCTGCACCGGCGTGGCGGCGGCGTCACGGGCGTGACCGGCGTGTCGACCTTCGTCTCCTCCGGGAACCGCGCGGACGTCTCCGGCAACGACGTCCTGCAGTACTGGTACGACGACCCGGACACCGACGTCGCCCTGATGTACCTCGAATCCATCGGCAACCCGCGCAAGTTCACCCGCCTCGCGCGGCGGACGGCGGCCGCGAAGCCGCTGGTCGTGGTCCAGGGGGCACGGCACGGCGGGGCCGCTCCCCAGGGGCACGCCGTACGGGCCACCCGGCTGCCGCACGCCACGGTGTCCGCGCTGCTGCGCCAGGCCGGAGTGATCCGGGTGGACACGATCACCGAACTCGTCGACGCGGGCCTGCTGCTGGCCCGCCAGCCGCTTCCCCGGGGGCCCCGCGTGGCGATCCTCGGGAACTCCGAGTCGCTGGGGCTGCTGACGTACGACGCGTGTCTCGCCGAAGGACTCAGGCCGCTGCCGCCCCGGGACCTGACCACGGCGGCGTCGGCGGAGGACTTCCACAAGGCCCTGTCGCAGGCGCTCGCCGACGACGGCTGCGACGCCGTCGTCGTGACGGCCATACCGGCGGTGGGGGAGACCTCGGCCGCCGACGAGGCGCTCGCCGAGGCGCTCCGGTCCTCCGCCCTGGAGGCCCCGGCGAAACCCGTGCTCGTGGTGCACGTCGAGCTGGGCGGACTCGCCGAGGCCCTGTCCGCCGCCGCGAGCACCGCCCCGCAGGCCCCGGAGGGGGCACCCGGAGCGTCGCCCGGCGCCCGCTTCCACCCCTCGGACCGGTCGCCCGCGGCGCCGCCCGCCGAGCCCGCGCCGGACATCCGGCTCATCCCCGCCTACCCCGCCGCCGAGCGTGCCGTCCGCGCCCTCGCCGAAGCCGTGAAGTACGCCCAGTGGCGCACGGACGCCCGAGAGCCCGGCAAGGTGCCCGAGTACGAGGACATCGACGAGAAGGGGGCCGCCCGGCTGATCGACGACCTCCTCGCGCGCGGGGAGGGCCTGACCCTGGGCGGCGAACAGACGGCGGCGCTGCTCGGGCGCTACGGCATCGACGTGCACCAGGCGCTGCCCGCCCCCACTCCGGACGAGGCAGTAGCGGCCGCGCGTGCCATCGGCTACCCCGTCGCCCTCAAGACCACCGCCCCCCACCTCCGGCACCGCGCGGACCTCGGGGGCGTACGCCTGGACGTGGCGGACGAGGAGCAGTTGCGCCGGGCGTACGCGGAGCTGACCGAACTGTTCGGGCCGCCGACGGTGCTGCGCCCGGTCGTGCAGGGGATGGCGCCGCGCGGTGTCGACACGGTCGTCCACGCGGTGATCGACCCGGCGGCCGGGGCGGTGCTCTCCTTCGGGCTCTCCGGCGCCGCTTCCGAGCTGCTCGGGGACACCGCCCACCGGCTGATCCCGGTCACCGACAGGGACGCGGCCTCGCTGGTCCGGTCGATCAGGACGGCACCGCTCCTGTTCGGCTGGCGGGGCTCCGCCCCGGTCGACACGGCGGCCCTCGAAGAGCTCATGCTGCGGGTCTCCCGGCTGGTCGACGACCACCCGGAGGTCGTCGCGGTCTCGCTGGAGCCGGTGGTGGTCGCCCCGGCCGGCCTGAGCGTCCTGGGCGCCACGGTACGGCTGGCCCGCGCCCCGCTCCGGGACGACCTCGGCCCCCGGACACTGCCGGTCGTGTGAGGCGTCCGGGCCGCAGGGCTGCCCGGAGTGTCCGGGCGGCCAGGGCCGTCCGGGCGCCGGAGGGGGAGCGCCATGACGGCGGGCGGCCCGTCCGGCGTCCGGAGGCATTCCGCCCGGGCGCCTTCCCTGCCCGCGTCCCACCGGTCACCCTGCGCGATCCGGCCCGCTCCGTCCACGACGGACCCGCGCGAGCGGTGCCTCGCAGTCAGTGGGCCCCCGTAGGATGGACGGCATGGCCAAGACCAGTACGACGACCCAGGGGCTGCGAGCGGCGATCGAGCGCAGCGGCTACTACCCGGCCCTCGTGGCCGAGGCGGTGGAGGCCGCGATCGGCGGCGAGACCATCCGGTCGTACCTGGTCCACCAGGAGACGACGTTCGACGCGAACGAGGTGCGGCGGCACGTCACCGTGCTGGTCCTCACCGGCAACCGTTTCATCGTGAGCCACACGGACGAACAGAACGCGGACACCACGTCTCCGACGCCGTACGCCACGACCTCGACGGAATCGGTCAAGCTCGGCCGGATCTCCTCGGTCGTGGTCAGCCGCGTCGTCGCGAACCCCGAGTCCTACACCCCCGGCACGCTGCCCCGCGAAGTGGTCCTGACCATCGGCTGGGGCGCCGTCTCCCGCATCGACCTGGAGCCGGCCGCCTGCGGCGACCCCAACTGCGAGGCCGACCACGGCTACACCGGCAACTCGACCGCGGACGACCTGAGCCTGCGGGTCAGCGAGGCGGGAGACGGTCCGGAGACGGTCCGTCAGGCCCTCGCCTTCGCGCAGTCCCTCTCCGAGGCGACCGCGGACGTCGCCCGCTGATGGCCCTGCCCACCTGGGACCACCCGGAACCGCTCGCCGTCGGTTCCGCGCCCGTCCCCGAGTACGGCGCCGGTTCGCTCGCCGACCTGCTCCCCACGCTCGCCGCCGGCATGTCCGTGCCCGGCGTGACCGCCGCCATACCCGAACTGACCGCCGTCGACCGGAACTGCGTGTTCCTGATCGACGGTCTCGGCTGGGAGCAGCTCAGGGCCCACCCGGACGAGGCACCCTTCATGACGTCGCTCCTGGCGTCCTCGCGCGGCGGCACCGGACGTCCGATCACCGCGGGCTACCCGGCCACCACCGCGACCTCCCTCGCCTCCGTGGGCACCGGCCTGCCCCCGGGCGCCCACGGCCTGCCCGGCTACACCGCGCGCAATCCCGCCACCGGCGAGCTGATGAACCAGCTCCGCTGGAACCCGTGGACCGAGCCGCGCGCCTGGCAGCCCTACCCCACGGTCTTCCAGATGGCCGACGCGGCCGGTGTGCACACCGCCCAGGTCTCCTCGCCGACTTTCCAGAACACACCGCTGACGAAGATCGCGCTGAGCGGCGGGACGTTCCACGGCCGGCTCTCCGGCGAGGAGCGCGTGGACCTCGCCGCCGAGCAACTGGCCGCCGGTGACCGCTCCCTGGTCTACACGTACTACGCGGAGGTGGACGGCAAGGGCCACCGCTTCGGCGTCGACTCCGACCCCTGGCGCGGCCAGCTCATGTACGTCGACCGGCTGGTCCAGCGCCTCGCGGAGCAGCTGCCGCCGCGCTCGGCGCTGTACGTCACGGCCGACCACGGCATGATCGACATCCCGTTCGACGAGCAGCACCGCATCGACTTCGACGAGGACTGGGAGCTGCGCGCCGGGGTCGCCCTGCTGGGCGGCGAGGGCCGTGCCCGCCATGTGTACGCGGTCCCGGGCGCCGAGGCGGACGTGCTGACCTGCTGGCGCGAGGTCCTGGGCGAGCAGTTCTGGGTCGCCTCCCGGGACGAGGCGATCGACGCGGGCTGGTTCGGCCCGCAGGTCGACGAGCGGGTGTACGCCAGGCTGGGGGACGTCATCGCCGCCGCCCGGGACGACGTCCTGATCATCGCCTCCGAGCGGGAGCCGAAGGAGTCGCTGATGGTCGGCAACCACGGCTCGATGACCCCGGCCGAGCAACTGGTGCCCCTCCTTCAAGTACGCTCCTGAAGCCCTCCCCTTCCCTGTCGCCGAAAGGTTCTCAACTCCCCATGCCCGAGCTGGTGTTCTTCTCCGGAACGATGGACTGCGGGAAGTCCACGCTGGCTCTCCAGATCGAGCACAACCGCTCGGCGCGGGGTCTGCAGGGCATGATCTTCACGCGTGACGACCGCGCGGGCGAGGGCAAGCTCTCCTCGCGCCTCGGACTGGTCACCGACGCGGTCGAGGTGGAGGACGACCAGGACCTGTACGCCTATCTGGTGGACCACCTCTCGCAGGGCGGCCGGGCCGACTACGTGATCGCGGACGAGGCGCAGTTCCTGGCCCCCGCGCAGATCGACCAACTGGCCCGTGTGGTGGACGACCTGGACGTCGACGTCTTCGCCTTCGGGATCACCACCGACTTCCGGTCCAAGCTCTTCCCCGGCTCCCAGCGCCTCGTCGAACTGGCCGACCGGGTCGAGGTCCTCCAGGTCGAGGCCCTGTGCTGGTGCGGCGCCCGCGCCACGCACAACGCCCGCACCGTGGGCGGCGAGATGGTCGTCGAGGGTGCCCAGGTCGTCGTGGGTGATGTCAACCAGCACGAGAGCATCGGTTACGAGGTCCTGTGCCGTCGGCACCACCGGCGCCGCATGACGGCCGCCACGGCCCGCGCGGGCGCACTGTCCCCCGACGTCCTGCCGATCGCCTCGGTCTGAGGCCCCTCCCGCAGCCCGCCCCCGCGGTCCCGCCGGATCAGGTGACGGCATGGATCAGGGAGAACACCGCGCCCTCCGGATCCGCCACCGTCGCCACGCGACCGTACGGGGAGTCGTGGGCCGCCACCAGGACACGCCCGCCGAGTTCCGTCACGAGGCGGACGGCGTCGTCCGGTTCGGCGGCCTCGAAGTACGTCAGCCAGTGCGGGCCCCGGTCGCGCGTCAGGGCGTTGCCGACGCCGTGGACACCGGCCACCGGCCGGCCGTCGACGTACAGGGTCACGCGGTCGAAGTCTGCCGAGGCGGCCGGCCGCAGTTCGTAGCCGAAGACGCCCTTGTAGAACTTGACGACGCTCTCGGTGTCGCGCGTCACGAGCTCGTTCCACGCGGGGGTGCCCGGCACGCCGGTGATCTCCGTCCCGGGGTGGGCCACCCCCTGCCAGATCCCGAAGACGGCCCCCGACGGGTCGGAGGCGATCGCCAGACGTCCGGCCTCGGCGGCGTCCAGCGGACCCACGCCCACGGTTCCGCCGCTGTGCCGCACGATCTCGGCGGTCCGGTCCACGTCGGCCGATGCGAAGTACGGCGTCCAGGCGACCGGCAGGTGCCGGTCGGGCGGCAGCTGGCCGATCCCGGCCACCTCGTGGCCGTCGAGCAGCGCCCGCGCGTAGGGACCGAGCTGCGGGGGGCCGGGCTCGAACTCCCAGCCGAACAGTGCCGCGTAGAAGTCCTGGGTCGCGGCCGTCTCGTGTGCCATCAGGCTCACCCAGCCGGGTGACCCGGGTGCGTGCCGAGCGTGCGTGGTGCTTTTCGGGTCGGCCGATTCCCGTGCCTCGGTCATCGTCACTCTCTTCTCGGCCCCTCGCGGTGGCCGGTCACCTTCCGCCTGCGGACACGCGCATCCCTCGCGTGCGTGCACGCCCCGTGCCGATGTCGCACCACCACGCGGGCCGGACGTCCCTCCCGCGCCGCCGTCCGGCGGAGCGGGAACGGAAGGACGCCCGGTCGGCCGTCCCCCGTCCGCCCGGACGGGATCGCCGTGTGGTGTCCATCGGTTGTACAGCATGTGCCCGATCCCGTACGCCCGGTGATCGGAACCTGCCCGGCGGAGCAGAGTAGCCGTACACGGACGAACCGGCCACCCCGTGCGCAAGGATGGGGTCATGAACGCCATCATCACGGCATCCGAACTCGCGAGTGACCTGGCGGGACCGAACCCGCCGGTCCTCCTCGACGTCCGCTGGCAGCTGGGCGGACCCCATCTGCGCTCCGAGTACGAGAACGCGCACATCCCCGGTGCCGTCTTCGTCGATCTGGATTCCGAACTCGCTGGTCCGGCCGGTGCGGCGGGCCGGCATCCGCTTCCCGACCCCGAGGTCTTCGGCGCGGCGATGCGGGCCGCGGGAGTGTCCGCGGACCGCGACGTCGTCGTGTACGACGGAGGGCAGGGCTGGGCCGCCGCGCGTGCCTGGTGGCTGCTGGGCCATTCGGGTCATCCGTCGGTACGCGTCCTCGACGGCGGGTTCGCCGCCTGGACCGGCGAGGTGTCCTCGGAGGTCCCCTCGCCGGCGGCCGGAACGTTCGTGCCGACGGCCGGTGACCGGCCGTCGCTCGACGCGGACGGTGCGGCCGCGCTCGCCCGCACCGGGGTGCTGCTGGACGCCCGTGCGGGGGAGCGGTACCGGGGCGAGGTCGAGCCGATCGACCGGGTCGGCGGCCACATCCCGGGTGCCGTCTCCGCGCCCACCGTCGAGAACGTCGCGGAGGACGGACGGTTCCTGCCGGCGGCCGAACTCGCGGACCGCTTCAAGTCCTTCGGGGTGACACAGGCGTCGGAGGTCGGCGTCTACTGCGGCTCCGGGGTCTCGGGCGCCCACGAGGTGCTGGCGCTCGCCGTGGCAGGCATTCCCGCGGCGCTGTACGTGGGTTCGTGGTCGGAGTGGTCCCAGGACGCGGACCGTCCCGTCGCGGTGGGCCCCGACCCGCAGTGACCGCGGTGACCCCGGGGCGCCGTCCGCGGCGGGGTGAGGGTCTTCCCCGGTGACACCGGGGATCGCCCGAGGCCGCCGCGCGGGCGTGGCCCTCGGTTCCCGCCCGTGCACGGCGAGGGGCCCGCACCGGATCGGTGCGGGCCCCTCGCCGTGGTCCTGACTGTTCCTGCTAATCCTGCTTCTTCCGGCGGGTGCCGAAGACGATCTCGTCCCAGCTCGGGACCGCCGCTCTGCGGCCGGGACGGACACCGTCGGCCTCGGCCTGGCGGTCCGTCGCGCCGACGAGCCGGTCGCGATGGCTGCCCACGGAGCGGGGCATGAGCACGTCCGCGTACGCGGAACCGGCACCCGCAGAGGCGGCGGGAGCCGGAGGCTCCTCCTCCTCGGACTCGGGGACGGGCTCCTCGTCGGCGGGCCGCTCGGCGGGGGCGGGCCGCTCGGGCACCACCATGTCGCCCCGGAAGCTGGGCACCGCCTCCAGAAGACTGGTCAGCGAGTCCCGCTCCTCGGCCTCTTCGACGGGTTCCGGCGACGCCGGGGGCAGACTCGGCCGCTCCGCCTGCCGGTCCAGCGAACGCTCACGGGGCAGCCGGGCGATCCGCGGCACGAACGGGAAGCTCGGCTCGGGCGCCGCGAGGTCGTCGGACTCGCCGATCAGCGACCGCGCCTCGTCGTCGACGGCCTGCACGAGCCGTCGGGGCGGATCGTAGGTCCAGCTCGCGGCGTGCGGTTCGCCCGCGACGCGGTACACCAGCAGGACTTCCCAGGTGCCGTCGTCGCGGCGCCACGAGTCCCACTGGACGCTGTCCTTCTCGGCGCCCCGGATCAGCAGTCGCTCCTGGACGGCCTCACCGAGCTGGGGACCGGCGTTCTCCCCGGGGCGGCGGACGGGAGTCTTCCTGGCACGCTCGGCCATGAAGGCGCGCTCGGCCAGGACGGGTCCCTCGAAACGGCGCACGCGGTCGACGGGGATGCCGGCGAGCTGGGCGACTTCCTCCGCGGAGGCACCGGCACGTATGCGCGCCTGGATGTCACGGGGGCGGAGATGGCTCTCCACCTCGATCTCGATCTGGCCGAGGCGGGGACGGTCACCGCGTACGGCGGCGCGCAGCCGCTCGTCAATCGGAAGCGTGTATTCCGTACTGTCCGCAGCCTTCAGCACCAGCCGTGTGCCGTCGTTAGAGACGGCCACGACACGCAGTTCGGGCATGGGGACCTCCCGGGTGGTGCCTGCCGACGTCACGTGCGTCGCTGCTTCCGCTAGTCGAGTGTGGCCTGCCCGGGTGCAGCCTGCCACAACCTTGCCGAGTTGCCCGGCGTGTCGGGTGCGGACCCGGGGCCGCCGTTATGGCACGGTTACCTGTTTCGCAACGCTAAGTGACGAACCTCATCACCCTGTGCAACGAGCCCCCTCCCGGCGGTCCTGCAAGGCCCCGGACGCCCTGGCGGAGTCCGGACCCAGGGCTCGCAACAGTACTCCATTCGGGCCACTTGCGTGGATCGGCACGCCACTCAACTTCGAGCGGGGGGCGCTAGTTGGCCGATCCCCGCGCGCGTTCGACGGTCGGCGGACGTGGCGCACTTCACGCAATCGGCAGAAACGGAACTTATCGTTTCGCCCGTACGTCCCTTTCTCGTGCGATAGGTCGATCAAGTACGGGAAAGGCGGGCTGGGTCCGGGGATGCGTGAGAAGCCGGAAGTCGGCGGCGAGCAGCCGGGTGCCGACGTGGAACCGAGGAAGAGGCGGCTGGACCTGAGCGTCCCCCAGGTGGCGGGGAGCGCGGTCGCCGCGGTGGTGGCGGCGAAGCTCGCGTCCTACTTCGGCGTCTACGGGACGATCCTGGGCGCCGGACTGGTCAGCATCGTCGCCACCTGCGGAGGAACGCTCTTCCAGCACTTCTTCAAGCGCACCGGTGAACAGATCCGTGACGCGAAGGTGCAGCCGAGACCGAAGCCCCGGCCGCTGCCCGCTCCCCCCGGGGAGTTCACCGAAGGGACCGTCTACCGCGCGCGGGTCACGAGCTGGAAGAGACCGCTGGTCGCGACCGCCCTCGTCTTCGGCGTCACGATGGCCGGAATCACCGCGTACGAGACGGTCTCGGGGCGGAGCTTCAGCGGCGACGGCACGAGCACGACGGTCGGCGACGCCTTCAAGGGGCACACCGCCGGCTCGGGGGACCGGGAGCCGGACACGGCACCGTCGGCCGGGTCTTCGCCGTCCTCGCCGAAGGCTTCCCCGAAGGCCGCGGCGCCGTCCGCCGACAGCACCGGATCGGGTGACACGGGCGGCGACGTGGGCAATGCGTCCGCCGTGCCGGTCCCGGAGGACGGCGCCTCGTCGGAACCGGAGGCCGGGGACGGTACGTCCGCCCCCGCGCCCGGCGCGACCGCTACGACCCCAGAACCCTCCGCAGATAGTCGTTCGCAAAGCGCCGGTCCGGATCGAGCCGGTCCCGCAGAGCGGTGAACTCGCCGAAGCGCGGATAGGCCCGGGAGAAGTACTCCGCGTCGCGGGTGTGCACCTTGCCCCAGTGCGGCCGGCCCTCGTGCGCGGTGAAGATCCGCTCGGCCGCGGTGAAGTACGCCTGGTAGGGGGTGCCCCGGAACATGTGGACGGCGATGTACGCGCTCTCCCGGCCGGACGCCGTGGAGAGGGGGATGTCGTCGGCGGGTGCCGTGCGCACCTCCACGGGGAAGCTCACCCGCAGGTCCGAGCCGTCGACCATCGCCTTCAGCTCGCGCAGCGTCTCCACCAGGGCCTCGCGGGGCACCGCGTACTCCATCTCCACGAACCGCACGCGGCGCGGAGAGGTGAAGACCTTGTACGGGATGTCGGTGTAGGTCCGCGCGGACAGCGCGCGGCTGGAGACCCCGGCGATCGACGGGATGGCGGCGGGAACGGCCCGGCCGAGCAGGTTGGCCACCTGGAAGACGCCGTTGGAGAGGAACTCGTCCTCGATCCAGCCGCGGACGGGGCTCACCGGGTTCTCGGGGCCCGCGCTGCGGTTGTTGCGCTTGGTGTTGCAGTTTCCGGTGTGCGGGAACCAGTAGAACTCGAAGTGCTCGTTCTCGGCGAAGAGTTCGTCGAAGCCGGCGGTGACCTTGTCGAAGGTCATCGGCTCCTCGCGGGCCGTGAGCAGGAAGACGGGCTCCACCGCGAAGGTGATCGCGGTGACGATTCCCAGGGCGCCGATGCCTATCCGGGCCGACGCGAAGATCTCCGGGTTCTCGCTCCGGGAACAGGTCAGCACCGAGCCGTCCGCCGTCACCAGCTCGAGGGCCGTGATCTGGGCGGCGATCGAGGCGGAGTCGCGCCCGGTGCCGTGCGTTCCGGTGCTGGTCGCCCCCGAGACCGTCTGCTCCATGATGTCGCCCATGTTGGTGAGCGAGAGCCCCTCACGCGCCAGGGCCATGTTGAGTCTCTTGAGCGGGGTGCCGGCCTCGACCGTGACCGTCATGGCCGTACGGTCGATCTTGCGGATGCCGGTCAACAGTTGAGGGCGGATCAATACGCCGTCGGTCGCGGCGGCGGCCGTGAAGGAGTGCCCGGTGCCGACGGCCTTCACCGTCAGACCGTCCTCGGCCGCCTGACGCACGGCGGCGGAGAGCTCGTCCACCGAGGCGGGGGTGACCTCCCGTACGGGAAGGGCGGTGACGTTCCCCGCCCAGTTACGCCACGTGCCGCTCTTCTCGCTCACTGCGGTGCTCATGAGACCCTCCCCGCTGCAGAACCGGCCTGCTGAGCCGGCGGTACCCGAGGAAACCGACCGCGACCGCGACGGCCCCGGACACCGCCGGAACCCCGTACCCGGCTTCCGCGCCGGCGGAGTCGACCACCCAGCCGGCCACGGAGGAACCGAGCGCGATCCCGACGGCGAGTCCTGTGCCCACCCAGGTCATGCCTTCGGTCAGTTTCGCGCGAGGTACGTGCTGGTCGATGAGGGACATCGTCGTGATCATCGTGGGAGCGATGGACAGACCCGCAACGAACAGCGCCACGGCCAGGAACGGCAAGTTTCCGACCAGTAGGAGGGGGATCATACTCACGGCCATCGCACATACGCCCAGCAGCCACCTGCCTTCCATCGTCCCCTTCGGGCGCAGCAGCCCGAAGACGATCCCCGCGAGGCAGGAGCCCGCCGCGTAGAGGGCCAGAACGATGCTCGCGGCGCCCTTGTGGCCCTGCTCCTCGGCGAAGGCGACGGTGACCACGTCGACGGCTCCGAAGATCGTCCCGGTCGCCACGAACGTGGCCACGAGGACCTGGAGCCCGGCCGAGCGGAGCGCCGAGCCGCCGCTGTGCTGTCCGCGCGGATGCGGCCGGGGCTCGGTCGCGCGCTGGGCGGTCAGCCAGAAGACACCGGCCGCCAGGAAGCAGCCGGCGAGCAGCGGTCCGGCTTCCGGGAACCACACCGTGGACAGGCCGATGGAGATGATCGGCCCGAAGATGAAGCAGACCTCGTCCACCACGGACTCCAGGGAGTACGCGGTGTGCAGCTGCGGGGTGTCTCCGTAGAGGGCCGCCCAGCGGGCCCGGACCATCGCGCCCAGGCTCGGGACGCAGCCGATGCCCGCCGCGCAAACGAACAGGACCCAGTCCGGCCACCCGTAGTGCGCGGCGACCAGCAGTCCGCCGGCCGCCGTGAGCGCGAAGAGCGCCGCCGGGCGCAGGACCCGCCGCTGGCCGTGCAGGTCCACCAGGCGCGAGACCTGCGGACCCATCGCCGCGGCCGCCAGCGCGATGGTCGCCGACAGAGCGCCCGCCAGGCCGTAGCGCCCCGTGAGCTGGGAGATCATCGTGACGACGCCTATGCCCATCATGGACAGCGGCATCCGGCCGAGCAGGCCCGCGGCGGAGAAGCTCTTGGAGCCGGGGGCGGCGAACAGGGCGCGGTACGGGCTGGGCACGAGAGTCTCCGTCGGATCGGCTCGGCCCCTCCCGGTCACCGGGCGGCCCGAAGTGCGGTAAGGCGTGAAGCTGGCCGATACAGCTTACTAGTTAGGTAACCCTAATGCAGCCCCCGTGTGTGTCCGACCTTTTGTGCGGGGGCGCCCGTCCGGGCGTGCGCTCCCCCCGTCCGCCCCGCCGCTGTCGCCCGCCCGCGGCCCCGCCGGTTATCGCCCGTCAGTGACGGGTGGCAGGATCGGACCCATGCCAGACGTGCTCGATGCCACCCCCTACGACGCCCTGCTCCTGCTCTCGTTCGGCGGCCCGGAGGGCCCGGACGACGTGGTCCCGTTCCTGGAGAACGTGACGCGGGGCAGGGGCATCCCCAAGGAACGCCTCAAGGAGGTCGGGCAGCACTACTTCCTGTTCGACGGGATCAGCCCCATCAACGACCAGAACCGCGCGCTGCTCGACGGGCTGCGCAAGGACTTCGCCGAACACGGGCTGGACCTGCCGGTCTACTGGGGCAACCGCAACTGGGCGCCGTACCTGACCGACACGCTGCGCGAGATGGCCGCCGACGGGCGGCGCCGGATCCTGGTGCTGGCCACCAGCGCGTACGCCTCGTACTCGGGCTGCCGGCAGTACCGCGAGGACCTGGCCGGGGCCCTGGCCGTCCTCGCGGAGGAGGGGCTGGAGCCGCCCGAGGTCGACAAGCTGCGGCACTACTTCAACCACCCCGGGTTCGTGGAACCGATGACCGAGGGCGTCCTCAGGTCGCTCGCCGACCTGCCGGAGGAGGTCCGGCCGGGCGCGCACCTCGTGTTCACCACGCATTCGATCCCGATCGCCGCGGCGGACACCTCCGGCCCGGCCGAGGGACACGGCGACGGCGGCGCCTACCTCCGGCAGCACCTGGACGTGGCCCGGCTGATCGCGGAGGCGGTGCGCGAGGAGACCGGGACCGACCGCCCGTGGAAGCTCGTGTACCAGTCGCGCTCCGGAGCCCCGCACATCCCGTGGCTGGAGCCGGATATCTGTGACCACCTGGAGGAGCTGCACGCGGCGGGAGCCCCGGCGGCGGTGATGGTGCCGATCGGGTTCGTGTCGGACCACATGGAGGTCCTGTACGACCTGGACACCGAGGCACGGGCGAAGGCGCAGGAGCTGGGGCTGCCGGTGCGCCGTTCGGCCACGGTGGGCTCCGACCCCCGCTTCGCCGCGGCGATCCGCGACCTGGTGCTGGAGCGTGCCGCGGCCGAGAGCGGCCGGCAGGTGACGCGGTGCGCGCTGGGCGCTCTCGGCGCGAGTCACGACCTGTGCCCGGTGGGCTGCTGCCCGGCCCGCACGCCCAAGCCCGCGGCCGCGGGCGCCGACAGCCCCTACGCGTGAGGAGCGACGTGACCGACCTCCTGCACACCGAACTCCTCCAGCTCGCGCACGAGGCCGCCCGCCGCGCGGGTGAGCTGCTGCGCGACGGCCGCCCGGCGGACCTCGCGGTCGCCGCCACGAAGTCCAGCCCGATCGACGTCGTCACCGAGATGGACATCGCCGCCGAGAAGCTGATCACCACGCTCATCGCCGAGCGCCGCCCCGACGACGGCTTCCTCGGCGAGGAGGGCGCCGCCACCGCGGGCACCAGCGGGATCCGCTGGATCGTCGACCCGCTCGACGGCACGGTCAACTACCTGTACGGGCTGCCGACGTGGGCGGTGTCCATCGCGGCCGAGCAGGACGGCGAGACCGTCGTTGGCGTCGTCGCGGCACCCATGCGCGGCGAGACCTACCACGCGGTCCGCGGCCGGGGAGCCCGTGCCTCCGGGGCCTGGGCCGGCGAACGCCGGCTGTCCTGCCGCCCGTCCCCGCCGCTCGACCAGGCCCTCGTCTCGACCGGCTTCAACTACGTGACCGAGGTCAAGACCCATCAGGCCGACGTGGCCCAGCGGCTCATCCCGCTGGTGCGCGACATCCGGCGTTCCGGCTCGGCGGCGGTCGACCTGTGCGACGTCGCAGCCGGCCGCCTCGACGGCTACTACGAACGTGGTCTGCACCCCTGGGACCTCGCCGCGGGGGACCTGATCGCCAGGGAGGCGGGAGCGGTGACCGGTGGGCGCCCCGGAGAGGGCCCCACGGGCGATCTCGCGGTGGCGGCCTCCCCGGGCGTCTTCGAGCCCCTCCAGCGGCTCCTGGAGGACTTCGGGGCCTGGCACGACTGACCCGCCCGCCCGGCGGCGGACACGCGCCCGTCCGCCGGGTGCGGGAAACGGCCGGGCGCGAGAACGGAAGCGGGGCCCCGGTACTGGATCGATACCGGGGCCCCGCTCTCGTACGTGCTGATCAGACGCGTGTGGCGCCGACCTCCACACCGTGCTCGGCGGCAAGGCGGTGCAGGTCGTCCAGCTCGGCCTGTTCGACCTCCGCGAGGAAGTCGTCGCCCGTCTCGCGAGCTCGGGTCAGGTCGGACTCGGTCGCCCTTATGCGCTGCAGAAGTCCTGTGGTGAATGCGTCCATGCTGCGCCCCCTCGTCCTGGGTCGTGGGTCGGGTGGCACGGGGGTGTGCCGATGGAAAGGGGCGATCACGTCTCCGAATGGGGTGCCCAGCGCTGCCCGGGCTGGGCGGCGACGGTGCCGGACACCCACGCCAGCTCTGCGGAAGCGGTTGGACCTACCACAATGTGGCTTGCCACATGCAGAGCGTGATCGCGGGGTGTAAAGCCGTCCTCCCCCCGCTCTCTTCCACGGAAACCTCGACCCGACGAGAAAATCTCACCATTCCGGTCTCCCGGACGCGGCTCCCTGGCGCCTCCCCCGTCTTACAGCCGGTTTATGGCCGAAACGGGCAGGATGGAGCTCTCATCCGTGACGGACCCGCCCGCGTGGTGCGCTGGAACGTGCCCCGCCGGCGGACAGAGGAAGGACAAGCGACGTGCGCGTACTCGTCGTCGAGGACGAGCAGCTGCTCGCCGATGCGGTGGCCACCGGACTGCGCCGGGAGGCCATGGCCGTCGACGTCGTGTACGACGGCGCGGCCGCGCTGGAGCGCATCGGGGTCAACGACTACGACGTGGTCGTCCTCGACCGGGACCTCCCCCTCGTGCACGGCGACGACGTCTGCCGGAAGATCGTCGAGCTCGGCATCCCCACGCGCGTGCTGATGCTGACCGCGTCCGGCGACGTCAGCGACCGTGTCGAGGGCCTGGAGATCGGGGCCGACGACTACCTCCCCAAGCCGTTCGCGTTCAGTGAGCTGACCGCACGCGTGCGTGCCCTCGGACGCCGTACGAGCGTGCCGCTGCCGCCGGTCCTGGAACGTGCCGGGATCAAGCTCGACCCCAACCGCCGCGAGGTCTTCCGCGAGGGCAAGGAGGTCCAGCTCGCCCCCAAGGAGTTCGCCGTCCTGGAGGTGCTCCTGCGCAGCGAGGGCGCCGTCGTCTCAGCGGAGCAGCTCCTGGAGAAGGCCTGGGACGAGAACACGGACCCGTTCACCAACGTCGTGCGCGTGACCGTCATGACGCTGCGGCGCAAGCTCGGCGAGCCCGCTGTGATCGTCACCGTGCCGGGCTCCGGGTACAGGATCTGATCCATCGTGGCCACCACCCCCGCGCCGCCCGCGGCGCCGCCGAAACCCTGGGATCCCAGACGAGCGGAGCCGCCCTTCCCGTGGCTGCGCCCCACGATCCGCATACGTCTCACGCTGCTGTACGGCGGCATGTTCCTGATCGCCGGCATCGTGCTGCTGTCGATCATCTACCTGCTCGCGGCACAGGCGCTGAACGTCGGCAGTGAACTCCCCTTCAAGATCATCTCCGGGGAGGTCGGCAGCAGCACCTGCAACCTCCCGTCGGCACCCCTGGCGGAGGAGCTCAACCGCGCGATGGCCGACTGCGTGAACCAGCAGCGCCAGCACGCCCTCGACGACCTGCTCAGCCGCTCCCTGCTGGCCCTGCTCGGCCTCGCGGTCATCGCCTTCGCGTTCGGCTACGCGATGGCGGGCCGTGTCCTCTCGCCGCTCGGCCACATCACCCGCACCGCGCGCGCGGTGGCCGGCTCCGACCTGTCCCGGCGGATCGAGCTGGACGGCCCGGACGACGAGCTGAAGGAGCTCGCGGATACCTTCGACGACATGCTGGAGCGGCTGCAGCGGGCCTTCACCGCCCAGCAGCGGTTCGTCGGGAACGCCTCCCACGAACTGCGCACGCCCCTCGCGATCAACCGCACGCTCCTCGAGGTGCACCTCTCGGGACCCGGGGTGCCGACGGAGATGCAGCAGCTCGGCAAGACGCTGCTCGCCACGAACGAGCGCAGCGAACAGCTCGTCGAGGGCCTGCTGCTGCTCGCCCGCAGCGACAACCAGATCATCGAGCGCAAGCCGGTGGACCTCGCGGAGGTCGCCTCGCAGGCCGTCGACCAGGTGCACGCCGAGGCGGAGGCCAAGGGCGTGGAGATCCGCGGGCTGCGCGCTCCGGTGGTCGTCCAGGGCAACGGAGTCCTCCTGGAGAGGATCGCCCTGAACCTCGTCCAGAACGCCGTTCGGTACAACGTGCCGCAGGACGGCTGGGTCGAGGTCGCGACCGCCATGGAGCACGGCAGGGCGGTCCTGGAGGTGTCGAACACGGGGCCGGTCGTTCCCGCGTACGAGATCGACAATCTTTTCGAACCCTTCCGGCGGCTGCGCACGGAGCGCACGGGCAGCGACAAGGGCGTGGGCCTCGGCCTGTCGATCGTCCGGTCGGTGGCCCGCGCGCACGGGGGCCACATCGTCGCCCGGCCCCGGGAAGGGGGCGGGCTCGTGATGCGCGTCACGCTTCCTGTCTGAGACCATGTCGCGGACACATGGCGGTGTTCGCTGTGCGCGGAATTCCCGGGTCACCCACCCGGGTGACCCGTGTGTGATCGATCACAAGGACGATTTTTGGCTCATCTACTCTCTGTGATCATGTGAGCTGCTGGAAGGCCGGGAAAATCCGGGTTTTCGGGGGTCCCGATCACGGGAAGTACACGGTGGGGCGCCTTTGAAGTGCGACCCCGGGACCGTGTACGGTCCGCATCGCCATCCAAGCCGATCACTCTTGATGAGTCCGGTTGGGTGTCGATTGAGTAACAGACCTTGATGTGAGGCAAAATCTCCGCCTCGGGTCGGGCACAAGTCCGGCCTCTCACGCGTTACGTGCGCTGGAGACACCGCAGACACCCAGAGGGGGAGAGCGACAATGGCAACGGATTACGACACCCCGCGCAAGACCGACGACGACGTCGACTCGGACAGCCTTGAAGAACTGAAGGCCCGCCGGAACGACAAGTCGACCTCGTCCGTCGACGTAGATGAGTTCGAGGCCGCGGAAGGCCTGGAGCTGCCCGGTGCGGACCTCTCGAACGAGGAGCTGGCCGTCCGGGTGCTGCCCAAGCAGCAGGACGAGTTCACCTGCATGAGCTGCTTCCTGGTGCACCACCGCAGCCAGCTGGCCCGCGAGAAGAACGGTCAGCCGATCTGCCGCGACTGCGACTGAGGCAGGGTCGGCCGTGACCGGCTCGACCCCGCCTTGGAAGCGCCGTCTCCCCTCCGGGGCGGCGGACGAGGGGCCCTCCAGGGGCCCTGACGGCGTGCGTGACGACGAGCGGGGCTCTTCCGGACAGGGATCAGCCTCGCTCGACCGGGCGGGCGCCACAGGCGGCCTGACGGCCCCCACGGACGCTCCCTCGCCCGTCGCGAGGCGTCGCGTGGAGGCTGTCCGGAAGGGCCTCAGGAGGGGCGTCACGAGAAGCGGCGTCCGGGCCAGGGCGGGCCTCGCGTACGTCACCGAGCGGATCATCGACATCGCCCCGAGGGTTCCCGTGAGGGACCTGGCCACCCTCCGCAGACAGTTCCCGGGTCTCGGCCCGGAGGAGATCGCGGACAAGCTCGTCGCGGGCGCCGCCGCCGCGACGTCCACCGTCGGTGCCGGGGTCGGCGCCGCCGCGATGCTGCCGGTGCCGCCCGCCATGCCCACGGAGCTGGCCGCCGAGATCACCGCCGTCGCCGCGATCGAGCTGAAGCTGATCGCCGAACTCCACGAGGTCTACGGCCTGCGCCCCCGGGGCAACCTCAAGCAGCGCAGCATGGCTTATCTGCAGTCCTGGTCGGGCGAGCGCGGTATCGACGTGGCCAAGCCCATGACGATCAACGCCGCGCTGGGCGGCCAGATGAAGCGCGAACTGCGCCAGCAGATCATGAAGCGGACGGTCCGGGACCTGCCCAACCTGATGCCGTTCATGGTCGGAGCGGCCGTGGGCGCGGTGATGAACCGCCGTGACACCAGGCGCGTGGCGGGTCACATCCGCAAGGACCTGCGCAAGATGCAGGTGCCCTGGGACGCGCTCCCGCAGCTGCCGCCGCTGGAGAAGCCGACGGATCCGGTGCGCATCGGGGAGATCCCCACCGACCTGGGCGGCTGAGGCCGTCCGCGAGACGACCGCCGACGGCCCTTCCCACGGGCGTGGCGGACCGTTCCCGTCACCGGCTCACCGGCTCACCGGCCGGGTCCGGCAGTGGCCGTCTCGGCTCCGCTCAGCTCTGCGCGGGACGGGCCGGATCCTGGACCGAATCCCGGGCCGCCTCCAGGGCGGCCGCCAGGCGCTCCGGCTCCCGCGTCGACAGGTACAGGTAGGGCGTCGGGTCCGCCGGGTCCGTGACCTGGACGCGCAGCGCCGTGGGGATGTACGAGCGCAGGAGCATGAAGGCGCGGGTGTCGGCCTTGTGGGTGCGCCAGGCGCGCGCTTCCTCCGCGTCCATGATCTCCGCGTCGCCGAGGGCCGGGACCGGGATCCTGGCATCGCCGGCGATCAGCGCGTCACCGACCACGCGGATGCGGACCGACCCGTACGCACTGGCCGCGACCGCCGCCACCGCGGTGCCGCCGACGAGCGCTCCGAGCATCGGCAGGGTGCCGAACGGCAGGAAGACCAGGGCCAGCGCGAGCCCGACCAGGAAGCTGATCACCCACCACGACCGGGGTGCGGTGAGGCGTTCTTCGTACGGGGAGGCGGAGAGCTGCATGACGCCAAGCTTGGCACGGTGCGAAGACTTGGTGGACGCGCGGGTAAGGTCTGCGGCTGTGAGTGGTACTTCCGCAGCTCTGACGCCTCCCGCCGACGCCGTCGCGCCGGTGCGGCACCCTGACGCGCCCGCCCCCGGAGAGCTCCTCGGAGCACACTACGAACACTGTTTCGGGTGCGGTGGAGCGCAGCCCCACGGACTCCATCTGGAGGCCCGCGCGGGCGACGGCGTGAGGATCACGGCCGAGTTCACCGTGCGGCCCGTCCACCAGGGCGCCCCGGGCCTCGCGCACGGCGGTGTCCTCGCCACCGCGCTCGACGAGACGCTCGGCTCGCTGAACTGGCTGCTGCGGACGATCGCCGTGACAGGACGCCTGGAGACCGACTTCCGCCGCCCCGTGCCCGTCGGCACCGTGCTGTACCTGGAGGCCGAGGTCACCGCGGTGGCCGGGCGGAAGATCTACTGCACCGCCACCGGGCGGACCGGCGGCCCCGAGGGGCCCGTCGCCGTCCGCGCGGACGCCCTCTTCGTCGAGGTGAAGGTCGACCACTTCATCGACAACGGCCGCCCGGAGGAGATCCGCGCGGCGATGAGCGACCCGGACCAGATCCGGCGAGCCCGTGCCTTCGAGGTGAACCCGTGACCCGTGGCCCCGGGGCCGGCGAGCCCCGTCCGGAAGTCGCCGTCATGATCAGGCGCGTCGATCCGGAAGTCCCGCTCCCCGAGTACGCGCACCCCGGTGACGCGGGAGCCGATCTGCGCACCACGGAGAGCCGCGAGCTGAAGCCCGGCGAACGGGCCGTGCTGCCGACGGGAGTGTCCATCGCCCTGCCCGAGGGGTACGCGGCCTTCGTGCACCCGCGCTCGGGCCTCGCCGCCCGCTGCGGCGTCGCCCTCGTGAATGCCCCGGGGACGGTTGATGCCGGGTACCGTGGGGAGATCAAGGTGATCGTGGTGAATCTCGATCCGCGCGAGTCGGTGCGGTTCGAGCGCTTCGACCGGATTGCTCAACTGGTCGTCCAGCAGGTCGAGAAGGTTCGCTTCCAGGAGGTCGCGGAACTTCCCGACTCGGCGCGGGCCGCAGGGGGCTTCGGGTCCACCGGCGGTCATGCCGCCGTGGACAGCACAACGGGTGGGAATCGATACGCTTCGGTCGTATCCGACCGGGAAGGACAGTGACGTGTTCGGACGTCGCAAGAAGGGCAGTGCCGCCGAGGACGCGGCGGGCGAGGCCGAGCAGGTCGTCGACGGCGTCGACACTGAGGCGGACGAGTACGGGGAGCGCGAGCGCGTGAGGCTCGAGCCCGAGCCGCGCCCCGACGGGCCCTGGGACAGCACGGAGGTCCGTGAGCCGGCCGAGGGCCGGGTCGACCTCGGAGGCCTGTTCGTGCCCGGGGTCGACGGGATGGAGCTGCGGGTCGAGGTCGCGGGCGACGCGATCGTCGCGGCGACCGTCGTCGTCAACGACAGCGCCGTGCAGCTCCAGGCCTTCGCCGCTCCCAAGCGCGAGGGCATCTGGGGCGAGGTGCGCGAGGAGATCGCCTCCGGGATCACCCAGCAGGGCGGTGTCATCGACGAGGTCGAGGGCCCGCTGGGCTGGGAGCTGCGGGCGCAGGTACCGGTCCAGCTGCCGGACGGCACGGGCGGTTTCCAGGTCGTGCGGTTCGTCGGGGTGGACGGTCCCCGCTGGTTCCTGCGCGGAGTGATCTCCGGGCAGGGCGCGGTGCAGCCGCAGGCCGCGGGTCTGCTGGAACAGATCTTCCGGGACACGGTCGTCGTCCGCGGCGACGGCCCGATGGCCCCGCGCGACCCGATCGTCCTGAAGCTGCCGAACGACGCGCAGATGGTTCCCGAGGGCGTTCAGCAGGAGGACCAGGGCTCCCGCTTCTCCGGCGGCATGGGACAGCTGCAGCGCGGACCGGAGATCACCGAGGTCCGCTAGGGATTCAGGGACAGACGAAGAACCCGGCAACAGGAGGGCCGCATCCCCAGGGGTGCGGCCCTTTGCCGTGCCCGGGTTCCTACGGGCGTCCGTCCGGATCTCCGCAGAAGGCTCGCGCCCGCCCGAGTTCCTGAGCGCGCCTGAGTTCTTGTACGTGAACGACGACTGAACAGCTGGTCTTTCCTCAGGCCTTGACGGAAGCCTGGTCCGTACCTATGGTCACCGGCCAGCGCACCATGTTCAGCATCCCGTGTGCAGTTCACATACAAGAATGGATGGCTCTGCATGTCCGACACCCCCACTCGGCATCGCCGCAGCCGGCGCCCGGCCTTCCTCGTCACCGTCGCCGCAGCGACCGCCGCACTGGTCGGCACCCTCCTGTCCTGGCCCGGCGCGCACCCGGCCGACGCGGCGCCCGCGGCCTTCGTCCACCCCGGAGTCACCGTCTCCAGGGGACAGCTGGACTTCGCCCGAACCCAGGTCCTGGCCGGCGCCCAGCCCTGGAAGGGCGCCTACGACCAGATGGCGGCGAGCAAGTACGCCTCTCTCACGCGCACCCCCGCGCCCCGCGCGACCGTCGAGTGCGGCTCGTACTCCAACCCCAATCACGGCTGCACGGACGAGCGCGAGGACGCGATCGCCGCGTACACCGACGCCCTCGTCTGGTACGTCACGCGCGACGACCGGTACGCCAGGAAGGCCATCGAGCTGATGGACGCCTGGTCCGCGGTGATCAAGTCCCACACCAACAGCAACGCGCCCCTGCAGACCGGCTGGGCGGGCTCCTCCTGGCCCAGGGCCGCCGAGATCATCAAGCACACGTACACCGGCTCATGGCCCAACTCCGGCCGCTTCGCCACCATGCTGCGCGACGTCTACCTGCCCGGGATCATCAACGGCTCCAATTCCAACGGGAACTGGGAGCTGTCGATGATGGAGGCCGCAGTCGGCATCTCCGTGTTCCTGGAGGACAAGACCTCGTACGACAAGGCCATGGCGAAGTTCCGGACGCGCACCGCGGCGTACGTCTACCTCTCCACCGACGGCGCCGTGCCGAAGACCGTGCCGAGCCAGAACCTCGACACCACCGCGAAGATCGTCGGCTACTGGCAGGGGCAGTCCACCTTCGTCACCGGGCTCACCCAGGAGACCTGCCGGGACCTCACCCACACCGGCTACGGCATCTCGGCCATCTCCCACGTCGCCGAGACCAGCCGTATCCAGAGGCAGGACCTGTACGGCACCGACGTCGGCGAACGGCTGCGCCAGGCGCTCGGCTTCCAGTCGAAGTACCAGCTCGGCACGGCCGTGCCGAGCTGGCTGTGCGGCGGCTCGCTGAACCTCGGGCTCGGCCCGGTCACCGAGGTCGGCTACAACGCCCTGCACAACCGCCTGGGCATCGCGATGACCAACACCCAGGCGCTCACCCGGCAGAACCGCCCGGCCGGCAGCAACAACCTCTTCGTCGCGTGGGAGACGCTGACGCACGGCGACAATCCCGCGTGAACCGAATCCGGGGTCCCGTCCGATGAGGAGATGAAGGACCGGGCGTCCGGCCGGAACACCGGCGCCCGGTCCACCGGGAACCACGGGAAGCGAGCGGACATGTACCGGACCGTCACAGTCACCACCACTGCCACCACCCGCGGCATCAGGGTTGCGTCAAGGACGTTCCCGCGCGGGCCGCTCGTCCCGTTCGCCGGGAATCGTGGCCGTAAGGTCGACGCTGCGTACGCGGTGGTGACAGGAAGACAATGGGCTCATGGGACGCGGCAGGCTTCGGATCTACCTCGGTGCGGCACCGGGCGTGGGCAAGACCTACGCGATGCTGTCCGAGGCGCACCGCCGCGTCGAGCGCGGGACGGACTGCGTGGTGGCGTTCGTCGAGCACCATCACCGGCCCCGCACCGAGGTGATGCTGCACGGACTGGAGCAGGTGCCGCGCAGGGAGCTGGACCACCGGGGCGGCGTCTTCACCGAGATGGACGTCGAGGCCGTGCTCCGGCGCGCCCCGGCCGTCGCCCTGGTGGACGAACTCGCCCACACGAACGTGCCCGGGTCCCGTAACGCCAAGCGCTGGCAGGACGTGGAGGAACTGCTGACCGCCGGCATCGACGTCGTCTCCACCGTCAACATCCAGCACCTGGAGTCACTGGGCGACGTCGTCGAGTCGATAACGGGTGTGCGCCAGCGCGAGACCGTGCCGGACGAGGTGGTGCGGCGGGCGGACCAGATCGAGCTGGTCGACATGTCGCCGCCCGCGCTGCGCCGCCGGATGGCGCACGGCAACATCTACAAACCCGACAAGGTCGACGCGGCCCTGTCCAACTACTTCCGTCCGGGCAACCTCACCGCCCTGCGCGAGCTCGCGCTGCTGTGGGTGGCCGACCGGGCCGACGAATACCTGACCGAGTACCGCAGCGAACACCGGGTCTCCAAGATCTGGGGATCCCGGGAGCGGATCGTGGTCGGGCTGACCGGCGGCCCGGAGGGGCGGACGCTGATCCGGCGCGCCGTGCGGCTGGCCGAGAAGGGGGCGGGCGGCGAGGTCATGGCCGTCTACATCGCCCGCAGCGACGGTCTCACCTCCGCCTCGCCCAAGGAGCTGGCCGTCCAGCGCACCCTGGTCGAGGACCTCGGCGGCACCTTCCACCACGTGGTCGGCGACGACATCCCCGCCTCCCTGCTGGACTTCGCGCGCGGGGCCAACGCCACCCAGGTCGTGCTCGGCTCCTCCCGGCGCAAGACCTGGCAGTACGTCTTCGGGCCCGGCGTCGGCACCACGGTCGCCCGGGAGTCCGGACCCGACCTGGACGTCCACATCGTCACCCACGACGAGGTCGCCAAGGGGCGCGGTCTGCCGGTGGCGCGCGGAGCACGGCTCGGGCGCTCCCGGATCATCTGGGGCTGGGCGGTCGGCGTCGGCGGCCCCGTGGCCATGGCCCTGCTGCTCAACACCATCGACCTCGGCCTCGCCAACGACATGCTGCTGTTCCTGGCGGTCACGGTCGCGGCCGCCCTGCTCGGCGGACTGCTCCCGGCCCTCGTCTCGGCGGCCTTCGGCTCACTGCTGCTGAACTACTTCTACACACCTCCGCTGCACCGGATGACCGTCGCCAACCCGAAGAACATCGTCGCCATCGTGGTCTTCGTGGGCGTCGCCGTCGCCGTGGCGTCGGTGGTGGACCTGGCGGCCCGCCGTACCCACCAGGCGGCGCGGCTCCGGGCCGAGTCGGAGATCCTCTCCTTCCTGGCGGGCAGCGTCCTGCGCGGCGAGACCAGCCTGGAAGCCCTGCTGGAGCGCGTCCGGCAGACCTTCGGGATGGAGTCGGTCGCCCTCCTGGAGCGCGCGGGCGGCATCGACCCGTGGACGTGCGCGGGCAGTGCCGGACCGGCGCCCGCGACCCGGCCCGAGGGCGCGGACGTCGACATGCCGGTCGGCGACCACATGGCGCTCGCCCTGTCCGGACGGGTGCTGCCCGCCTCCGACCGGCGGGTGCTGGCCGCCTTCGCCGCGCAGGCCGTGGTGGTCCTGGACCGCCAGCGCCTCCAGCACGAGGCGGACCGGGCCAAGGAACTGGCCGAAGGCAACCGCATCCGCACCGCCCTGCTGGCCGCGGTGAGCCACGACCTGCGCACCCCGCTCGCCGGGATCAAGGCGGCGGTGTCGTCGCTGCGCTCCGACGACGTGGCCTGGTCGGAGGAGGACCGGGCCGAACTCCTCGAGGGCATCGAGGACGGCGCCGACCGCCTCGACCACCTCGTGGGCAACCTGCTGGACATGTCCCGGCTCCAGACCGGCACGGTCGCTCCGCTGATCCGGGAGATCGACCTCGACGAGGTCGTCCCGATGGCGCTCGGCGGCGTCCCCGAGGACAGCGTGGTCCTGGACGTCCCCGAGAGCCTGCCGATGGTCGCCGTCGACGCCGGACTCCTGGAGCGCGCCGTCGCCAACCTCGTCGAGAACGCCGTCAAGTACAGCCCCGCCGGCGAACGGGTCCTGGTCGCCGCGAGCGCCCTGGCCGACCGCGTGGAGGTACGCGTGGTGGACCGCGGCCCCGGCGTCCCGGAAGACGCCAAGGACCGGATATTCGCGCCCTTCCAGCGCTACGGTGACGCCCCGCGCGGCACCGGGGTGGGCCTCGGCCTCGCGGTGGCCCGCGGCTTCGCCGAGGCGATGGGCGGCACTCTCAACGCCGAGGACACCCCCGGCGGCGGACTCACCATGGTGCTCACGGTCCGTGCGGTGGACCACGGTCCCGGACCGGCCGCCCGATCAGCAGTCGCAGAAAGGCAGGTTTCATGACCCGGGTCCTCGTGGTCGACGACGAGCCTCAGATCACCCGAGCCCTCGTGATCAACCTGAAGGCACGCAGGTACGAGGTCGACGCGGCCCCCGACGGAGCGACCGCGCTCCAGCTCGCCGCCGCCCGCCACCCCGACGTCGTCGTGCTCGACCTCGGCCTGCCCGACATGGACGGCGTCGAGGTGATCAAGGGCCTGCGCGGCTGGACCCGGGTGCCGATCCTGGTGCTGTCCGCCCGGCACTCCTCGGACGAGAAGGTCGAGGCCCTCGACGCGGGCGCCGACGACTACGTCACCAAGCCCTTCGGCATGGACGAACTGCTCGCCAGGCTGCGTGCCGCCGTCCGCCGCGCGGAGCCCACCGGGGGCGGTGAGGACGACGTGATCGTGGAGGCGGCCGGGTTCACCGTCGACCTGGCGGCGAAGAAGGTGCACCGCGACGGGCGGGACGTCCGGCTCACTCCCACGGAGTGGCACCTGCTGGACGTGCTGGTCCGCAACACGGGCCGGCTCGTCGGCCAGAAGCAGCTGCTCCAGGAGGTCTGGGGCCCGTCCTACGGGACGGAGACGAACTATCTGCGGGTCTACATGGCGCAGCTCCGCCGCAAGCTGGAGGTCGACCCCTCGCACCCGAAGCACTTCATCACCGAGCCGGGGATGGGATACAGGTTCGAACGGTGACGCGGTCACGCCCCGTCGATCGTCCGAGTCGCCCGTGCGAGCGAGGGCGGTCGCCCGGTCGGGCGGAGGCCACGGCCGGTTCCGGGCCGGCTCCGCGGCCGGTTGGGGCGGCGGTGCCGTGGGTACGAAGCTGTCGGTGCCCCCCGGTACGCTTTCGGTATGAGTGCTGTTCCTCGTTCCGAAAAGCCGGCGGGCCGCTTCCGGCGCATGATGGACCGCCTCTCCTCGTCCCAGCAGGACCTGGAGTCCGAGGAGCTGCGGGAGGACACGGCGACCGTGGGCTGTACCCGTATCGGTGACTGCCACGACCGGCAGGTGGTCACGGTTGCTGGTACCTTGCGCACGGTCACTCTGCGACCGAGAGCCGGTGTCCCGGCCCTGGAGGCCGAGCTGTTCGACGGCTCGGCCGCCCTGGACGTGGTCTGGCTCGGCCGCCGTTCCATCGTCGGCATCGAGCCCGGACGCAAGCTGATCGCCTCGGGCCGTATCTCGATGAGCCGCGGCCGTAGGGTGTTGTTCAATCCGAAGTACGAACTCAGACCCCTCGGACGGGAGTAGCCGGTGACGTCGCTCGACAAGCCGACCGAAGACGCCCAGGACGCCCAGCAGGATGCGCGGGCGGTGACCGAGGCCGCACTCTTCGAGGCGTTCGGCGGCGTGCGCGGCATGGTCGAGACCGTGATGCCGGGCCTGCTCTTCGTCACCATCTTCACGATCAACAAGGACCTGCACTGGTCGGCGATCGCCGCCCTCACGGTGTCCCTGCTGCTCGTCGCCGTCCGCCTGGTGCGGCGCGACACCGTGAAGCACGCCTTCAGCGGTGTCTTCGGCGTCGCCTTCGGCGTGGTCTTCGCGATGATGACGGGCAACGCGAAGGACTTCTACCTGCCGGGCATGCTCTACACGCTCGGTCTCGCCGTCGCCTACATCGTGACCGCCCTCGCCGGCGTCCCGCTGATCGGCCTGATCCTCGGACCGGTCTTCAAGGAGAACCTCTCCTGGCGCACCCGCAACCCCGGCCGCAAGAAGGCGTACACGAAGGCCAGTTGGGCCTGGGGTCTGATCCTGCTCGCCAAGTGCGCGGTGCTCTTCCCGCTCTACTGGTGGGCCGACACCACCCAGTTCGGCTGGGTCCTGATCGCCCTGAAGATCCCGCCGTTCCTGCTCGCCGTCTGGCTCACCTGGGTCTTCCTGGCCAAGGCGCCGCCGCCCATCGACGTGTTCGCGGAGATGGAGGCCGAGGAGCAGGCGGAGAAGGAGCGCAAGGCCGCCCTCGCCGAGGAGCGCGGTGACGCCCCGGCCCCGGCCCGGCACCGCCGCCAGGCATGAGTCCGGCGGGGCCGAGAACACCTTCGGGTGACTGAGCCCGAACCGCGGTACGACGATGGGGGCGGCCCGCGGAAAAGCCCGGGGGCCCCCCCCAGGGACCCCCGCGGGTTTTCGGGGGTGGGGGCGCCAGCCCGA
>NZ_JBHYPZ010000006.1:147635-236725 GCF_042746485.1 Streptomyces sp. NPDC058751
CCCTTCGAGTTCAAGGTTGTTTGTTGTTTCTTGGGGGTGGGTTTTTTGGTTTTCATGCTGCGGTCGGAGCCCGGGGGGGAGACCCTCGAGAATCTCCGGGCGCCCCCATCGTCGTACCGCGGCGTGATGCTCGTGGAGCGGCGCGAAGCCCGTTCCCGTCGGCGGGAGGCGGCATCGCCGTACCGCCGACGGGAGGGAACGGCTACTTCGCGCTCGTGTCGCGGCGCACCGACAGCAGGTCCTCGAGCTGTTCCTCACGGGCCTGGGCGGCCACGAAGAGGAGTTCGTCGCCCGCCTCCAGGGAGTCCTCCCTGGAGGGGGTCAGGACGCGGGTGCCGCGGATGATGGTCACCAGCGAGGTGTCCTCCGGCCACGCGACGTCGCCGACGGTCGTGCCGGCCAGGGCGGACTCCGGCGGCAGGGTCAGCTCGACGAGGTTGGCGTCGCCGTGGCTGAAGCGGAGCAGCCGCACCAGGTCGCCGACGCTCACCGCCTCCTCCACGAGCGCCGACATCAGGCGCGGGGTGGAGACGGCGACGTCCACGCCCCAGGACTCGTTGAACAGCCACTCGTTCTTGGGGTTGTTCACACGGGCGACGACGCGCGGAACGCCGTACTCGGTCTTCGCGAGAAGCGAGACCACGAGGTTGACCTTGTCGTCCCCGGTGGCCGCGATGACCACGTTGCAGCGCTGCAGCGCCGCCTCGTCCAGGGAAGTGATCTCGCAGGCGTCGGCGAGCAGCCACTCCGCCTGCGGGACGCGCTCGACCGAGATGGCGGTCGGCGCCTTGTCGATCAGCAGGATCTCGTGGCCGTTCTCCAGCAGTTCGCCCGCGATCGAGCGGCCCACGGCACCGGCACCGGCAATGGCGACTCTCATCAGTGCCCCGCCTCCCCTTCAGGGCCCTTGGCGAACGCCGCCTCGACCTTGTCCACCTCGTCGGTGCGCATCATCACGTGCACCAGGTCGCCCTCCTGCAGCACCGTCTGGGAGCTGGGCAGGACCGCCTCGCCCAGCCGGGTGAGGAAGGCGACGCGTACGCCCGTCTCGTCCTGGAGGCGGCTGATCTTGTGGCCCACCCACGCGACGGAGGTGTGCACCTCGGCGAGCTGCACACCGCCCGTGGGGTCGCGCCACAGCGGCTCGGCGCCCGAGGGCAGCAGCCTGCGGAGCATCTGGTCGGCCGTCCAGCGGACGGTGGCGACGGTCGGGATGCCCAGGCGCTGGTAGACCTCGGCGCGGCGCGGGTCGTAGATGCGGGCGGCGACGTTCTCGATGCCGAACATCTCGCGGGCCACCCGGGCGGCGATGATGTTCGAGTTGTCACCGCTGGAGACCGCCGCGAAGGCGCCGGCCTCCTCGATGCCCGCCTCGCGCAGGGTGTCCTGGTCGAAGCCGACTCCGGTGACACGACGGCCGCCGAACCCGGAGCCCAACCGCCGGAAGGCGGTGGGGTCCTGGTCGATCACGGCGACCGTGTGCCCCTGTTGCTCCAGGTTCTGGGCAAGAGCGGAACCTACTCTTCCGCAGCCCATGATGACGATGTGCACGACCGTCCTTCCGCATGAATGGTTACGGCTCAGGCTAAACAGGGTCTCAGACCGCCGCCCAAGCTACACACGCACGGTCGACCGGGGGCATCGTTGCGGAGGTTCACCTGTGGCTTTTTCGCGGAGCGTTCGGGGTCCGGTGGTGAACGCGGGGATCAGCGCCGTGTGATGCTGCGAACACTCGCGAGGGTGAGGATTCCGAGACCGGCCAGTGCCACGGCCGCGCCGATGAGCTCAGCGGTCAGATGCATGGGTCCTCCGGGGCGGTCGGGAACGGGGTTTTGTCATATAGCCACGTGGATATCCGGGGCCGCGGAATCCGCAGCCGGAGCCCGCACCGTTTTCACCCGGAGGGCAGATGAGGTGTGGAAGGGGGCGGCGGGTGGGCGACAGCCAGTTCGAACCCTTACGATTCCCTGTTGTGTCCAAACTGACCGACGTGCCCAAGCGGATCCTCATCGGGCGTGCACTGCGCAGCGACCGGTTGGGGGAAACGCTTCTGCCGAAGCGCATCGCCCTCCCTGTCTTCGCATCCGACCCGCTCTCCTCCGTGGCGTACGCGCCCGGGGAAGTGCTGCTGGTCCTCTCCATCGCGGGCGTGTCGGCCTACCACTTCAGCCCCTGGATCGCGGTCGCGGTCGTCGTGCTGATGTTCACGGTGGTCGCCTCCTACCGCCAGAACGTGCACGCCTACCCGAGCGGCGGCGGCGACTACGAGGTCGCCAACACCAACCTCGGCCCGCGGGCCGGTCTCACCGTCGCCAGCGCGCTCCTCGTCGACTATGTCCTCACCGTCGCCGTCTCCATCGCCTCCGGCATCGAGAACCTCGGCTCGGCGGTGCCGTTCGTGGTGGAGCACAAGGTCTTCTGCGCGGTCGCCGTCATCGTGCTGCTCACGCTGATGAACCTGCGCGGGGTCAAGGAGTCCGGAAAGCTCTTCGCGATCCCGACGTACGTCTTCGTGGCCGGCGTCTTCATCATGATCGCCTGGGGTGCCTTCCGCGGGCTCGTGCTCGGCGACACCATGCAGGCGCCGACCGCCGACTACCACATCAAGGCCGAGCACCAGGGACTCGCGGGCTTCGCCCTCGTCTTCCTGCTCCTGCGCGCCTTCTCCTCCGGCTGTGCGGCGCTCACCGGCGTCGAGGCGATCTCCAACGGCGTCCCCGCGTTCCGCAAGCCGAAGTCGAAGAACGCCGCCACCACGCTCGCCGCGATGGGCCTGCTCGCCGTCACCATGTTCTGCGGCATCATCGCCCTGGCCATGGCCACCAACGTGCGCATGGCCGAGAACCCCGCCACGGACCTGATCCACAACGGTGTGGCGGTCGGCGCCGACTACGTCCAGAACCCGGTGATCTCCCAGGTCGCCGAGGCCGTGTTCGGCAAGGGCAGCTTCCTGTTCATCCTGTTGGCCGCCGCCACCGCCCTCGTCCTGTTCCTGGCCGCGAACACCGCGTACAACGGCTTCCCGCTCCTCGGTTCGATCCTCGCCCAGGACCGCTACCTGCCGCGCCAGCTCCACACCCGCGGCGACCGCCTGGCCTTCTCGAACGGCATCGTGCTCCTGGCCGGCGCCGCGAGCCTGCTCGTCGTCATCTACGGGGCCGACTCGACGCGTCTGATCCAGCTCTACATCGTCGGCGTGTTCGTCTCCTTCACTCTCAGCCAGACCGGCATGGTCCGCCACTGGAACCGCCACCTGGCCGCCGAGACCGACCCGGCCGCGCGCACCCACATGATCCGCTCCCGCGCGATCAACGCCTTCGGAGCCTTCTTCACCGGGCTGGTCCTGGTCGTCGTCCTCGTCACCAAGTTCACGCACGGCGCCTGGGTCGCCCTGCTCGGCATGGTGATCTTCTACGCGACGATGACCGCGATCCGTAAGCACTACGACCGCGTCGCGGAGGAACTGGCCGCCCCCGAGGGCCCCTCCGACGACAGCGTCCGCCCCTCCCGCGTCCACTCCGTCGTCCTGGTCTCCAAGATCCACCGGCCGGCCCTGCGCGCCCTCGCCTACGCCAAGCTGCTGCGCTCCGACACCCTCGAGGCGCTCAGCGTCAACGTGGACCCGGCCGAGACCAAGACCCTGCGCGACGAGTGGGAACGGCGCGGCATCGACGTACCGCTGAAGGTCCTCGACTCGCCCTACCGCGAGATCACCCGTCCGGTCATCGAGTACGTGAAGGGCCTGCGCAAGGAGTCGCCGCGCGACGCGGTCTCCGTGATCATCCCCGAGTACGTGGTCGGCCACTGGTACGAGCACCTGCTGCACAACCAGAGCGCCCTGCGCCTCAAGGGCCGTCTGCTGTTCACCCCGGGCGTCATGGTGACCTCGGTGCCCTACCAGCTGGAGTCGTCCGAGGCCGCGAAGCTGCGCGCCCGCAAGCGCCAGGACTGGAACGCTCCGGGCGCCGTGCGCCGCGGACCGGCCCAGGACCGGCCCAAGGAGCCCACCCAGAAGGGCTGACGGGGACGGGAGCCCACCCGGAAGGGCTGACGGGGGCGGGAAGCGGCGCCGCGAGCACGTAGACTGGACGGCTGTTGTCCGGCCGTTTCCCCCTTCTCATCTGGAGTCACCCCACCATGCAGGCAGAACCGAAGAAGTCGCTGGTGGGGGACGAGTACGAGGTCGAGATCGGCCCCGTGGCGCACGGCGGGCACTGCATCGCCCGGACGGACGAGGGCCAGGTCCTCTTCGTCCGGCACGCGCTCCCCGGTGAGCGGGTCGTCGCCCGGGTGACCGAGGGCGAGGAAGGGGCGCGGTTCCTGCGCGCCGACGCCGTACGGATCATCGACGCATCCAAGGACCGCGTCGAGGCGCCCTGCCCGTACGCGGGCCCCGGCCGCTGCGGCGGGTGCGACTGGCAGCACGCCAAGCCCGGCGCGCAGCGCCGCCTCAAGGGCGAGGTCATCGCCGAGCAGCTGCGGCGTCTCGCGGGCCTCACGCCCGAGGAGGCCGGCTGGGACGGCACGGTGATGCCCGCCGAGGGCGACAAGCTGCCCGCGGGCGAGGTGCCGCAGTGGCGCACCCGCGTCCAGTACGCCGTGGACGCCGACGGCAACGCCGGACTGCGCCGCCACCGCTCGCACGAGGTCGAGCCCATTGAACGCTGCATGATCGCCGCCCCGGGCGTCACCGAACTCGGCATCGAGGAGCGCGACTGGTCCGGCATGGCGGCCGTCGAGGCGATCGCCGCGACGGGCTCCCAGGACCGCATGGTGATCCTGGAGCCCCGGCCCGGCGCCCGCCTGCCGCTCGTCGAGCTCGACAAGCCGGTCTCCGTGATGCGCGTCGAGGAGAAGGACGGCGGGATCCACCGCGTCCACGGCCGCGCCTTCGTGCGCGAGCGCGCCGACGGCCGCACCCACCGCGTCGGCAGCGGCGGCTTCTGGCAGGTCCACCCGATGGCCGCCGACACGCTGGTCAAGGCCGTCATGCAGGGCCTGCTGCCCCGCAAGGGCGAGATGGCCCTGGACCTCTACTGCGGTGTCGGTCTCTTCGCGGGTGCCCTCGCCGACCGTCTGGGCGACCAGGGTGCGGTCCTCGGCATCGAGTCGGGCAAGCGCGCGGTGGAGGATGCCCGGCACAACCTCGCCGGCTTCGACCGCGTCCGCATCGAACAGGGCAAGGTCGAGGCGGTCCTCCCGCGCACCGGCATCACCGAGGTCGACATCATCGTCCTCGACCCGCCCCGGGCGGGGGCCGGCAAGAAGACGGTCGAGCACTTGACGTCCCTGGGCGCCCGCCGCATCGCCTACGTGGCCTGCGACCCGGCGGCCCTCGCCCGCGACCTGGCGTACTTCCGGGACGGCGGGTACAAGGTGCGGACGCTGCGGGCGTTCGACCTGTTCCCGATGACGCATCACGTGGAGTGCGTGGCGATCCTGGAGCCGGTGAAGAAGGACGCCTGACCTGCGGTTTTGGGTGGTGCGCGTTATGTGTGGTGTAGGCGTTACGGGCGGAATCTCGACGCTGAAATGACGCTCGCAGAGGTGTCTCGACGCTTATTTGACGCTTGCCCTGATGGGGTGCCAGGTGACCTGTTGGGCAGGTCAGGCTCTGTCAGGGCGGGCGTATGTCAATGGGGTTCGAGGGCGGGCGACGCTCTACGCGGAGCTGCTGGTTCCTGACGGTCAGCTGTCCCGGAAGAGACCAGCGAGCCCCGTGGCCTGCTCCTCGTCACGCGCCGGAGGCAACTGCCTCGGTCAGTCCCGTGGACAGCCACCGCACCACCGTCTCGGCGCTGTACGGGCTTCCGTCGGGGGAGATGTGCCGCAGGAAGTCCAGGTCCTGGCCGATGGTGACGATGGGCGGCTCCACCACGCCGCGCGGGCGGCGCTGTCCGAATCCGACAGCGGCCAGCAGCCCGTTGCACAGACACTGCCGCCCTTCGGTCTGTTGGACGTCCCCGCCCTTACGGGCGAACGCCACTCGGGGTTCGGCCGGGCAGCGGTAATCGATGGTGCCGCGATCGGTGCGGTAGGGCGTCCGCAGATAACCGAGGTCGCAGACGCGGGTGCGGGCGGCATTCACCCCGGGGTCGGCCAGGGTGCCGGGCAGGTCGGCCACCTTGAACGGGAACGCGGTCGGGGAGGCCGCGGGGTCGTTGCGCACCGTCAGCCGGCCGGTCCGCTCACGCTCCGTCAACTGCTGCCGCAACCCCGCGTCCATGCCCGACTCCTCGCAGAGAGCGAAGACACTGCCGAGCTGGACACCGGCCGCCCCGGCCGCCCTGGCCTCGCGGAGCTGCTCCGGTCCGCACTGGCCGCCGGCGATCCAGAACGGCAGACCGAGGCGGGCCATCTTCGCGAGGTCGGGGATGTCCCTGGGCCCGTAGACGGGTTCGCTGTGCTCGTCCAGGCTCAGCGGCCCGCGCGGCGGGGCGCTGTGGCCGCCGGCGCTGTAGCCCTCGACGACGAATCCGTCCGGCCTGGTCTCTGCATCGCGGTTCAGGTAGGCGGCCAGCGCCGGCAACGAGACGATGGCCAGGACGTCGGGGCGGCGCAGGGGTGCGACGTGGCCCGGCTCTGCTGTGGGCAGTATCGAGGCCGGGTCGAAGCGCAGCTCCAGGGGCTGGTCGTCGCCCTCCACGTCCACCCGCACGGTGACCGGCTCACACCGGGCGAGCCCGGTGGCGATCCTGGGGATCTGCGCGGGGATACCGGCGCCGACCAGGACGTGGTCCACGCCCGCCAGGATCGCGCCGAACATGGCGGGGACGGTGGCGGGCTGGACCTTCTCCAGGTAGTTGACGCCGACCGGTCCGTCATGGCCCTCCTTGGCGAGCCAGACCTCGCAGAAGTTGGCGACGACGGTCAGCGGCCGGGCAGGACAGTTCTCGTCGGCCGTCATCATGGGGGTGGCCGCGAACCGCTCACCGGGCCTGATCCCGCCCTCGACGAAGTAGCGCTCCCGCAGGGCGTCGGCGAGCTCCGGCACGGGGAAGGCGGCCAGTGCCCGCCTGAGGTGACCGTCCGGGTCCCCGCTCTGGAGCACGCGGATCAGCAGAGTGTCGAGAGCGGTGCCGGAGACGACCCCCAACTGCCCGGTGCGCGCGACCGCCCGTGCAAGCCGCCAGCCGGACACCCCCACACCCATTCCGCCTTGGATCAGCCACGGCAAGTCGGTTGTTGTCCGGGGTGCACTCATGGGGTCCTCGCAAATGTTGCAGCTTGACCGGGGGAGACGCGTGCAGACCCGTGCCTTCGAGTCCGCAACCTACGCCCTCGTAACCTACGACACCGTAACCTACGGCTTCGTAGGTTGTCGCACAGGGTCCCTCGTCGTGCGGGGCGGGCGAGGGACGGGGACGCCCGGTCGTCGGCGCCATCCGCTACGGCTGCCCCGTGCGCTACGGTCGCGTCCGTCCGCCTGCGCCTCATCCGCGGCCGCTCCCTCCTCTGCGAGGTCTCCGACGCCGGCAGTACCACCCCGCACCAGCGCCGTGCCCGTACCGACGACGAGGGAGGAGTCGGCCTGCACGGCACCGGCCCTCTCGCCTCGGATCACCTTCCCCGTGCCCTTCTCGAGGACCGCGGAGAGGCCGAAGCGCTGAACAAGGTCCTCAAGTCCGAACAGGTGGCGCCGAAGGGAGATGCGCTGATTGGGGGCATGTACCTCACGCGTGAACACGTCGAGCGGCTGCGAGGCCGACCTGGACTGGCCATCGGCCCTAAAGGAGGTGAGCTGTTCGGCTACCACACGGTGCCCCGGTATCTCGACAACGCGACCTTCACCCAACTCGTGCAGGACGGCTGGATCGGAACCCGTGGCAGGGCCAGTGGCGTCATCCAGGCCCAGATCAAGGCCAGCCTTGACGGCTCACGCGCACTGGTCTTCGCAGGGCTCATCGGCGACGACATGACCCAGGCCGAACGTATGCGCGAACGCAGAGGGGGGTCAGGGGGCTGACCATGTGAGGATGCGGTCACTGCGGCAATTGCGCCTCGCGCCGGGCGGCAAGCGGGGTGTCCGCGGGAGTTTTCCGACCACGCACTACTCCGCCAGCGCATCCTGCTCGGCTGAAGCCCGGACCGTTTCGACCAGCGCCTACGAAGATCTTGGAAGACTCAAGATCAAGAAACTTCCCGTCCTGCTGATGGTCGTCGTCTGCTTGTGCAGTTTGGTTGCGATCGGACTTCTGGCCCTGACGGAAAGATGGGCGGTTTCCGTCAGATCTTGATCACGGTGACCAATGTCCCGCAGAGGCTGGCGAGGTCCCCCGAGTTCGAGATGAGCATGGTGGTGGGGCTGAGTGCGGTCGCGGTGAGTATGGCGTCGATCTTATGGCCGCAGAGCCCGGCGTCGGTGAGGGGTGCGGCGGCGTGCCGGGCGAGCGGGTCGGTGACCGGTTCACGACCGGCCGGGAGAGGGCCGAACGTCCTGGCCGAGGGTCCCGACGTGTTCGAGGCCACCTGCACCGAGTCCCCAACGGTGCTGACGCTCGTATGACGCTCCGATGCCTTTCCCGCTCGTCCGGAGGGTCGAGAATGGTGCCTGACCTGCACCTTCTTCATGGCTGCTCGGCGTGATGCCTTTCCGATGACGCACCACGTGGAGTGCGTGGCCATTCTGGAGCCTGCGAAGAAGGACGCCTGACCTGCGGTTTTGTCGATGCGTGGCCCGGGCGTCACGGGCGATGTCCCGACGCCGAAATGACGCTCTCCGAGGCATGCCGACGCTCGTTCTGATGGGGCGCCGGACTCGCTGAAGCGCTGTTCGGGGTGATGACTGCTGCGCTTGTCGAGCGGGTGGGGCGCCGGAAGACCTGTGGGCGTTGTTCCAGCGGGTGGTGCCGCCGGTGCCGGTTCGTCCGCGGGGTGGAGGGCATCGTCGGCGGGGCGACCGGGAAGTGCCGGCCGCGATCACCCTCGTGGCCACCTCGACCTGCCCGCCCTCGCCGGTTTCGCGCCGGGGGTGCCCGCGCCTACGGCGGGATCCGTGCGCTCTCGCGCGACGGGCGCCCCGTTCTGCTCGGTGGCGTCATCCGGGGCGGACGGAACGAACGCCGTGAGCGACCGTCCGGCAGCCGCCGTGCGTGAGCGGGCGCGGCGGGAGAGCAGGGGAGAAGCCGGTCGTCACACCTTCCGTTCTCCGGCCTTGAACGGGCCGGTCGCGGGGGCTACGCACTTGTCGACGACGGTCTCCTCGCCGGCCGCCGAGCCGTCCAGGCAGAGCCGTCCGCCCTGGTCGCGCAGGTCGAGGAAGAACCGCGTGGTCGTACCGGACCGCTCGAGGCCGTGGATGCGCTCGTCGATGTAGCCAAGTCCGTTCAGGATCGACCTGACCTTGGCGGGGGTGGGATCCGCCAGGTCCCAGAGCGCTTGGGCGATGCGCTCTTCGTGGAGGCTGCTCGCGCACCAGTCGCGGGCGTTCAGCTCCACCTCCGGTCCCGCCGTGGGGGCGGCCGGCTCGATCGCGTTGCTCGGCGGTGTCGCCCCGGACGGCAGCGTCCGCATCGGATCGCTCGGTGGAGCCTCCGGCGGAGCGCTCGGGGGACACTGCCGTGCGACCTCACTCAGCATTTTCGTGAAGGCCGCGTCGGTCCGGACCCCGGCGCTGTCGGCAGGGCTGCCCTGTGATCCGCCGGTGTCCGTCTTCTCGGCGCCGCAGGCGGTGAGCGTCAGCGCGGTGAGGGCTGCCATCGCGAGCATGGGCCGCAGACGACGCGGGGAGCGGGTGGCCGTGCGGGTCGGGGCGGGGGTTCGTCTCATGCGCCAAGTCTCCGATCAAGCCACCGCCTCCACTTGAGTACGAGTACTCAGGTCAGCAGGGGGGACTTGCTCAACTCTGAATCGCACACAAGGCGGGACGGGATACCTGATCAATACATGACGTGTTCGGGATACGTGCGTTCGACCAGTTGTTCACCCTTTCTTCGCGGGCGAGTGATGGTCTGACCCGCGCCGGACATCCACCGGCGCATCCGCCTCAAGGAGCGCTCTTCATGCCGAAGCCCACCCGTCGTCATCTCGCGATCGCCACCGCTCTGGCCGTCGCGACCGCCGCGGCCGTGACCGTCACGTCGACCGCCGGCGCGTCCGACAGCGCCCACCAGGCGAGGGCGGCTGTCAAGAGCGGCAAGGCGAAGAACGTCATCCTGCTCATCGGCGACGGCATGGGCGACTCGGAGATCACCCTCGCCCGCGACTACACGGTCGGCGCCGCGGGCCGCCTCGACATGGACAAGTTCCCGCTGACCGGCGCGTACACCACGTACGCCGTGCACGCCGACGGCACACCCGACTACGTCACCGACTCCGCCGCCAGCGGCACCGGCTGGGCCACTGGCGTCAAGACGGTCAACGGTCGCATCTCCAAGACCCCAGGCACCGACAAATCCGTCCCCACCCTCCTTGAGCTCGCCCAGAAGAAGGGTTACGCCACCGGCAGCGTCACCACTGCCGAGCTGACCGACGCCACCCCCGCCGTGCTCGCCTCCCACACCACCGACCGCTCCTGCCAAGGCCCGGCCGACATGGCCAAGTGCCCCGCCGACACCCTCGCGGCCGGAGGCCCCGGCTCCATCGCCGAGCAGTCCGTCAACCACAAGGTCGACGTCCTCTTCGGCGGTGGCAAGCAGCGTTTCGACCAGAAGGTCACAGACGGCCGCTACAAGGGCCTCACCGTCACCGAGCAGGCCCGGAAGCTCGGCTACCAGGTCGTCACCGACAGCGCCGGCCTGCGCACCCTGAAGCCCGGTCAGCCCGTGCTCGGTCTCTTCGCATCCGGCAACGTGCCGGTCGAGTGGACCGGCAAGCCCGCAGCGGTCGGCGGTACCGCCCCGCAGCGGTGCGCCACCACCAACCCGAGCCGCCCGACGACCACCCCGAGCCTCGCCGACTCCGCCGCGAAGGCGATCCGGCTTCTTGAGGCGAAGCAGCGGCAGAAGCACTCCAAGCAGGGGTTCTTCCTCCAGATCGAAGGCGCCTCGATCGACAAGCAGGACCACGCCGCCGACCCCTGCGGCCAGATCGGCGAGACCGCCGCATTCGACCGCGCCGTGAAGCTCGCCCGCGACTACGCGGCCAAGCACCCCGACACGCTCGTGGTCACCACCGCCGACCACGGTCACACCAGCCAGATCGTCCCCCTGGAGGCCACTCCGCCCGGCCTGTCCTCCACCCTGATCACGAACGAGGGTCAGCAGCTGAAGGTCAACTACTCGACCAACACCCCGGGGCAGTCCCAGGAGCACACCGGTACCCAGGTCCGCATCGCGGCCCAGGGCCCGCAGGCGTACCGCGTCCTCGGCGTCACCAATCAGACCGACCTCTTCGCGACCATCAGCGAAGCGCTCCGCCTGCGCTGAGCGCACTGCGAGGGGAGGCCTCGGCCTCCCCTCGCAGCCACCGGTCGTCGGCGTCGTCACGCGGTCGGACACCCGCACCTCTGGCCCGGGGCGAGGGCGGCTCCTCGTTCTCGGGGTCGGTCAGAAGGCGCTCTGCCACCAACGATGCCGTGGATGACCGTACGGCACGGCGTCCGGACGTTCGAGGATCCTCCTGTCCAGAGGCTCCACGATGACGCGGAGCTCCCGAGCGCTCTTCTTGGGCAGCGCACGGACAGCGAGCTCCAACAGGTCGCGCTCGTCCGCCGGCTCAGGACAGCAGTCGGGTACACCGCATCGGTCGCCGAACGGTGGAGGGAGCTGACCGTGAGGGACCCTTGCGACGGCGGCCCACCGGAAGAGGGCCTGCTCGATGAGGCCCGGCCGGAGCCGCGTCCGCTCCAACCGAATGACCTGCGCCCGGGCCGGACCGGAAAGCCGACCGATCTTCGAGTAGCTGCCACGCGCGGCAGGAAAACGCCTGCTCTCCGCCCGTAGGCGCGAAGGGCGCCTACGCGGCACGGTCCTTTCGGCTGTGAGTCATGAACGGCAGTCCGGCACGCGCACTCCCAGCTTGGGAAGCTGCGGTCACTTGCGGTTGGCTCGGCTGCTGACCTGGGTGAACGTTCAGAACACGGCTCCCTTCGGCCGGTCCCGCTCTACCGTGAGGCCCTGCGGTTCCCCGCCCGATCCGGTGCGCGAGCGGTGCGGCGGCGGCGAAGGATTCGGTGTGCCCGTCTTGGCCTGGCGGGGCGGTCGGACAAAGCTGCCGGCGTACGCCCTCGTCCGGCGTCGTCGACGTCAGCGGAACGGTCCCGGCACGGGGCAGATCTCAAAGGGCTCGTCCGGTCGATTCGGCCAGAGCCACCAGACGTGTCGGCCGGCGCGCGTCCACAGCGACCGGCAGGTCCGTCGGCCATCGTCCTCTCGCTCGCAGAGCACGAGGACGCCAGACCTCAAGAGCTGGCCGCACTCGGGACATGCCGGACTGCCACTGCTCGTACATCGCACACCAATCCGAGCCCCCGTTCCCAGGGACATCACAAACGTGATCACCCAAGCGCTGTCCCCGCCTCGTGCAGCCGAACTCTCACCTGGTGGTTGCGCTCAGCGTGGTCGATCACCTCACCGCGGATGCGTGCACCCAAAACGGGCAGTCCCATTCCTTCGGGCATGGAAATGATCTCGGCCAGCCCCAAGGCTCCCGGAAGCCCGTCGAACCGGATGAACACGCCGAAGGGCTGACGTCCGATCACCTCTCCTGTGACAGAGGCCCCAACGGGAAGTGCGGCAATCGTCGCCGCCCAAACTTCATCCGGCGACAGCCCCGGAACGTCGGGGCGACGCGCCGGCCACGTGTACTCCTCCATGGACTGATCATGGCCTGTCGAGAAGCCCGTGGCTACTGCGTTGTAAGGGCGGACGTGGTCGTCGGCATGTCCGTCCAGGCCATTACGGCTATAGCGGTAGCCCGGGTGAACGGCGCATCTCGACCGCGGCAAGCCGTCGTTGACCGCACGATGTGGCACGGCTGTGGCACGGGGACCGCTTCGTCCCGAAGCAAGTCGGGCGGGGCTGCCTGCTTGGGCCGGCCCGGCTCTCACCTGCGCTGACTGTCCGCTGACGTCCGTACTCGTCCGCCGTTGTTCGTCGCTGACAGTAAGGTCGTCCCGGGAACGAACCGATCGACAGGGGGGCCATGTCGGGGCAACTGTTTACGTTGATAGGCGTGCTCGTCGGTGCCGCAGCGTCCTACGTGGGCGGAGCCCTCATGGAAAGGTCGCGTTGGCGTCGCCAACTCTCGACGCGATGGGATGAACGTCGTCTGGAGTCCTACCTCCGGTTCGCAGACGCGATCAAGAGGTTCACGTCCTTGGCGGGGCGCCTGGCTGCAGACAAAGGACTGTTTGATCTTCCCTATCCGCTCGCACAAGAAGCCGGCTTGACGATGCTGGCCGACGCCGAACTGGAGCGGGGCTACGCGTTCGAGGCCGTCCTCCTCATGGGGGACGCCGAAACCATCGCGGCGGCCAGGGCGCTGCAGCGCCACGCCTGGGTGCTGGAGCAGTTCGTTCGTGACCGGCGCTCGGGAACATCGGAGGACTGGACACGGGCTTTCAGGCAGTTTCAGGAGAAGCGTGACATGTTCTACCTCGCTGCTCGAAAGAGTTTGGGCGTAACCGCAAAGTTTCGCCTGCGGTCCGAAGACCCCGCCGTCCTGGGGGCAGACCCGCGGCAGTTGTAGCAGCCGGTGGAGTTGCAATGGGCAAGTGATGATCTGTCTTCTTGCCCCGGGTCTTGCCGGAGATCTTGGTGACCTGCCGCTTCCCAGCTCAGGGACGGTGGGCTCGTGCGCCTGGTCGTCGTCATCGGTCGTCATCGGCCATTGTTGAGCAACCTCGGACGGCCCAGAGACGGCCCGGCTTCGGCTCGCTCGGCCGACGGCCGAGACCTTCGAGGCGCCCTGTCTGAACCTCAGCCGACGACAGTCAGCCGCGACGGCAAGTGCGCCGACCGACCAGGCGCGCGTGGCCTCGCTGCACCCCCACCAGCCTCAGCCACGCTGCCGGTGCCGTCGACCAGAGCAAGCCGTGACGGCCGGCCCGTGACGACAACGCCTGAGCCATTAGCTTGGGAAGCTGAGGTGATCTAGGGCTTGCTGGGGGACTGACCTGGGGCGGAAGGGTGTCGGCGCCCCGGCGGGCGGTCCGTTGGTTCCCCGCTGTTCCCCGTGACTCCCTGCCGGATCCGGCACGCGTCTGGCACGACCTCTTCGCTTGCGATCGACCGGCGCAAGGCGCAGGGTCCGCCACGGTCGCGGCGGACCCGACTCCTTTACCGTCGCAGCCGTTACCGCCGGCTCGGCCCCCGCCAGCCCGCCGGCACCGCGGGCATCACTTCACCACGACGTTGTCCCCGGCCGATGTCGACGGCCCGGTGGTGGTGTTGCCGTAGTACACCCAGCGCCACGTACCTGTCTTGGAGGCCGTCACGGTCGTCCTGAGATCACCCGAGCCGTTCGCGTACACCTTCTTCACCGTGGTGTAGGAGGCGGTGCCGGCAGGCTTGAACTGCAGGCTCACCTGGCGGCCTGCGTATGAGGCGTACTTCCTGGTCTCCCAGTTGGCCCGCGTGACCTTTCCGGTCACGGTGATGGTCTTGTTCTTGGACACCGGTTCGGGCGAGGCGTTGACGGTCAGGCGGGAGTTGCGCTTGACGTGGACCGTCAGACCCTTGTCGTCGAAGTCGTTACCGTCGCCCTCGAAGTACACCTCGGCCCCGACCTTCCAGGCCCCGGCCTCGCTGTTGTGCATGTCCCACACGCTCGGGTCGAAGTACATCGTCTCGTTGAAGTCGCAGACGCCCGAGCTCACCTTGTTGCAGTCGCTCGTCTCGATGGCGTGCCACAGCCGATCACCCGAACCACCGCGGTAAAGGAACACCGCCGGCCACTTCCACTTGTGCGTGGTCGCCATCCGGAAGGAGGCGGGCACCGCGACCTCCTTCGACACCCCGATCACGATCGGCTTGCCGCCGTTCACCTGGACACGGGTGAAGGAGACCCCACCCTCGGCCGCCCCGGCCGGTGCCGCGGCCACGGCCGTGAACACCGCCACCGCACCACCGGCTACGACGGCTCTCCAGATCTGCTTCCCCACCTGATCCCCAATCTCCTTGCGGAAAGGCGCCGAAGGCTCATCCCTCCAGCGACTTACAGACAGTCAGCATCCGCACGGGGTTGTACACCTGCGAATCACAATGGGGCATCAGACGATCCCCGCTTCCCGCGAGGCGGAGGGGGGCGGTGCGGTGCCCGGGATCCGGGCGGCCGTCAGGAGGCTCACGGTGGAGGGATCCCTCCTCGGTGAGCGGTGCATGGGCCGCGGGCGGCTTGCGGAGGCGCCCTAAGGGTCACCTTGCAGGTCAAGGAGGTAAGGCGCCCGAGATCGCGACGGTCTTGAAAACCATCGCGGCGCGAGTCACCGTGGGTTCACATCCCACACCCACCGCAGGTGAATAGTTCTGGACCAGATAAATCCGTCAGGGGCTGCTCTCATGCCCGCCGTCCGTAGCGACGGCACTGATGTCAGATCGGGACGCCACAGGCCCCCAGCCATGATCGGCTGGGGGCCTTTGTCCTGGTGGGCGCGGACGGTTTCGAACCGCCGACATCCGCCTTGTAAGGGCGGACGTGGTCGTCGGCATGTCCGTCCAGGTCACTACGGCTATAGCGGTGGCCCGGGTGAACGGCGCATCTCGACCGCGGCAAGCCGTCGTTGACCGTGGTTGACCGCACGATGTGACACGGCTGTGGCACGGAGACCTCTTCGTCCCGAAGCAACTTAAGTGGGTGTTCGGTCTTGGGCTGGTGTGTCGCCTGCCTGTGCTGACGGTCCACTGGCGTTCGCGTCTGCCCGTCGTTGTCTGCTGGCGTTGTCACGCAGTTAGACACTCACCCGGGGCTGGAGCGCACTCCGGCAAGGCTGCCCTCAGGGACCGAGCACATCCAGCGCGGCGAGTACGAGGCACGCGGTACCGAAGAGGAAGACCCCACCCATGACTATCGCGGCTGCTCCGAGCTTCATAGCGCCGGCACTCTTGCCCTCTTGCGGCACAAGCGAGCCCGACGCCTGCTGTCTGAAGTCTAGATACGCAGGCAACCGTCCGGTTCGCCGTAGCGTCCGCCCGACAGCGATGAGTGCTACGCCAAAGATCAGCGTGAGCAAGCTCGTCTGGAGCTGGTAGGCCGAGTCATGCCCGTTCGAGACAGCGATGATCACGAATGCCTCCCAGGATGTGCCGGACTGCGCTGCTGTCCGGCGGAAAGAAGCGCCCCGTCTTGCCTGACGGCCAGCCCTCGGGGGAAACCCGTTCGGCCGGGGGCTCTGACCTGGGGTTCCGCCACTGATCTCTGTGGACAACCTGTCACTGTCGGTTGCCATCGGTCGTTTTCGGCGCCCCTCGGACGGCCCAGGGACGGCCCGGCAGCCCATGCCTGCCTTTCAGGCGCGGGCAGTCGGCCTGGTCTTGCGGATCTTGTCCTCGCCCGCGCCGGGAAACGGGTTCCCGCTGGGCGGGAACCCGTGTAACGTCACGCTCTTCGCCCGGCTCACGGTGCGGAGTCCCGGTAGGTAGCCGTCATGCTCGATCAGCCTGTCCCCGACCCGTACACGATGTGGCGGCTCGCCCTCGCCGAGGTGGACCGGATCTTCGCCTCCCCTCCGGAGCTCGACCGGCCGGTGCTGGGGTGCACTCACTGCTTCACGGAAGCGGAACTGCGTGTGCTCGGCAGTGATCCGCGGGATGTGCCCGATGACGTCCTCCAAGGCTTCATGGGCAAGGTCGTCGATCACTGGGACGCGGACCAGTACCCGGTCCTGTGGCGCCGCCTCATACCCCGCGCCTTGCGTCGCTTGGGCCCGGCAGGCCCTGGTACCGACCCGTCCTACGAGCTGCGCAATCTCGGCCGGTACGGGGCCGAACTGATCGGCTGGCCGGTCGCCGAGCGCACCGCGGTCGAGCAGGCGTTCCGGGCACTACTCACCCTCGCCCTCACCGACGGCCGGTCCCCAGAGGACATCCGCGACCTCGTGGAAGGCGTCGCCCACGCCACGGGCGGCTTGGAGCCATGGCTGGACCACATCGCCGGCCTCTCTGGCCCCGCCGCGGATGCCGGCCTCGTCCGACTGGCACGGGGCTGGGGGACGGATTTCCTGTGGGAGGAGTTCAAATTCTGGTGGTGGTACGACGGCGACCCGCGAACCGCCGCCGACTGGCTGCTCACGCAGCGACCCCGCATCGCGTCCTTCGCGGCACGCCACCCACGCTGCAAGAACGCCGCCGACGCACTCATCGCGATCTCCCACCTTCAAGAAGGTGACTGGAGCCCGTGGCTCTACCCCTACGGCCCGCGCCCGCGTCCCCTCCTCCACCTGGCCACCAGGGGGTGAAATTTCGCTTTACGAGTTCACCCCGAGCCCCCTCCGACTGCTGCCAACGACCGGGGCGGCGGCCGGACAGAAATGCTGGTGCACGCCTCCGTCCAACGCCGTGGACGTCGGAAGCCTGCGGCCTCGGACAGCCCGTGGACGGCCCACGCCGAGGTGCCAGGCTCTTCCCGCGGAGGATCGAGGCGGGCAGGATGCGGATGTGACGAATACGGGGGCGCGAGACAACTGGCCGCGGATACGTGTGTGGGTTTGGGTTGATGATCGAGGTCAGCCACAAGCCGCCCTGCACCCCGTGGCTGGCGCGACATGCAAGCCTGTTGAGCTGCCGCAAAACGCTAAGTACGTCCTTGAACTACTGGCTCGATGCCGAGGCGCAGTTCGTGCGCTGACAGGCTTGGATGACCCGGAAGAGGCGCGCATTGCGCTCAAAAAGACGGTGGATGTGAGGCGACACGCTGAGCCCGAGGAGGACACCTCGTCCTGGCGTGCGGAGCCGCTACCTGAACGACCAGCCTTGGATGGCCGGGGCAGCAGCATTCGAACTGTCTCTGGCGGGCTTCCTACGCTGGGGCGTCGCCGACGTTGAGGTCGGTGGAGTCTCAAGTCTCAAGCAATCAGGTCGACTGCGGTCGTGCTGGTTGCTGTACTTCACTGCTGTACAGCACGCAGGTTGGCCGGTGCGTGATCGGCGGAGTGCGGCTGACGTGATCCGGGATCATCGCGTGTATGACGCAGAGCGAACACGTGCTGAGGATGGCCGATCTCCGGCGAGCCTGTTCCGTACTCCTGGACGAGACGGAACGCCGGTTCGGCGATGAGGTGGACCTCTCCGAGCTTCCCGTCGACTACTACTGGAGCCTCGATCTTGCAGCCGCGTTCGACATGAGCCAGACGCCGACAGCGCAGCTCGACTGCGGACAGGTCAGCGACGATGTCGCCGAGATCGCAGCGCTTGTGCGGCGCGCCCCTGAAGACGTCATTGCCCTGTGGCACGATCTTGATCACCTCGCCGGTGTGCTGCGCCTGCTCGCGCACCTCGATCTGCCGCGGTGAGCCCAGCGGAGGACAATCTTGAAAACCGTCGTGGCAGCGATGTCACCGTGGGTTCAAATCCCACACCCAGCGCAGGTGAACGGTCCCTGACCAGGCCAATCGGTCAGGGGCCGCCGTGCTGTGGGCTGTCCGCGAGTGACCGTCGTTTCCCGGTGTTCCCCGCTCGATCGGGCACACAAGGGGCACGGCACCATGGGCAGGGCTATTCGTAGACCGTGGCGGCAGTCAGAGCACGGGCGAAGAACGTCCAGTCACCTTCGATGGGCAGGTCATGCCCGAAGTTTCGGTACCACCCTGGCGAATCAGCGACCCAGGCTTCCAGCGCTTCCAGGAAGTTGGCCAGCGTTGCGTTCTCCCACTGCTGACCATTGGCTGCATGATCTGCGCGAAGACGCGCCAGGAAGGCGATGAAGGCCTCACGGTCGTCAATGTGATCGTCGTGTGCCAGGGGGCTCGTCATGGCTGTGATCTTAAGAGGGCCCCTCCTGCAGCTGGTGTGAGTGCCAGCGATCATGCTGCCCCAACCCACCACTCACCCCCGCTCCCATCCCGTTGGCCGTCGACCCACACACGGGTCTGCTGCAGGTTCGGGTTGACCTGCTCCACCATTTGGGTTCCAGCTGTGGTGGCTGACTGACGGCGGGGATGGTGTCTTGTTCGGAGAGTAGTTCGTATTCGATCGGGGTGCGGTAGCCCAGTGCTGAGTGGCGCCGCTGTCGGTTGTGGAAGATCTCGATGTACTCGAAGATCGCGTTGGCCAGTTCGACCCGGGTCTTCCACCGTCGGCGGTTCAACAGCCCGATCTGTATCGAGGACCAGAACGACTCCGCCTGGTTCGGGGCGCCGGTTGCGGAGAGCCATGTCCAACGCGTTGACCACGAGGGGGGGAGTCCTGTCTGGAGTCGATCGACCAGCCCACGATCTTGCGGCTGAACGCGTCCAGAACCGCTGCGCAGTAGACCCACCCTTCTCTGGTGCGGTGCTGCGTGATGTGGGTGACCCACAGCTCGTTGGGACGCAGCCGGTGGAACTTCCGGTTGACCAGGTCATCGGCGGTGACGACGCCCCGCAGGCGCTTGATCCGCACCGGTCCGGGCAGTCCGTGGATCCCGGCCTGTGTCATCAGCATGGACACGGTCCTCGAGCACACCTGGATGCCCATGCCCAGGGTGAGCTCGGCATGGACACGGCGGTAGCCGTAGGTGCCGCGTGAGGCGACGTGGACCTCCCGGATCAGCCCGGTCGGCCACTCCCGCCGCAGTTGCCGCGGTGTGGTCGGGGTGCGCTTGTGCTTGTAGTGGTTCTGCCGGGCGACCCCGAGGATCCGGCAGCATCGGTCGACCGGTGCCCCGGCACGACGAGTCGGTCGATCACCGGGTAGAGCCTTTGGGGGCCGGCCCGTCCTCGCCGAGGAACTTGGCGGCCTTGCGGACGATCTCGAGCTCGGTCTCCAGCTCACGGATCCGCCGCCGTGCTGCACGCAGTTCCGCGGACTCCTCCGAGACCCTGCCAGGACGCCGGCCGTTGTCGATGCATGTCCGACAGCCTTTCGTGAAGGCCGTCAGTTAGCCAGCAGAACTGGAACCTGAGAGGTGGGGCAGGTCGGTGCCGACACCGGGGCGGGGCTCACGGCTTCCGGCAGGTGTGATCCCGAGACGGAGGAGGCGCCGGACGTACAACCGTTGGAGATCGGCGAGGGTCTAGTGGTCGAAGGACCGTTCCCCCGGAAGGCGCCGTCCGTTCACCCGCGTCCCAGCAGAGGATCTCTCCATGCCGATACCCCCACGCAACCGTCGCGCCCCCGGTGCCGCTGTCGCCGCCCTCGGCGCCGCCGGCCTGATCGTGCTGGCCGCGGCTCCCGCCGCCTTCGGCGATGGAGCCGTACCCGAACTGGTCGTCGGAGGCATCGAGCCGATCCACGGGTTGAAGCCGGGGGGCACCTTCGACCTGTCGGCCACCGTGGCGAACAAGGGCGGGACCGCCGAGAAGGTGTGGGTCTCCTACTCCGTCACCCGGGGGCTCGGCTTCGTGGACGTTCCCTCCAACTGTCGTGTACAGCACATTAGGTCCTACGACGAGATGCCCGAGAACTGGACCGCGACGTGCGCGTTCGATCAGGCGGTGGAGCCGGGCGTCGTCTACACGCCCGAGAAGCCTCTCCGTGTCAAGGCACTGGACCGCGCGTACAAGGACAGGCTGCGTGTGCGTGTCGGGGACGGCGGCGCCCCGATGGACGACGAGAACGGAGAACCGTCGGTGGCGGGGACCGCGCCGGCGGTGAAACTGGTCGAGCAACCGGCCGGGGGCGAGGGTTCCGCGAGACTTGTCAGTGTGTCGGTCACCTCCGTCAACACGGCCGACTACCAGGTGACGGGTGCCGCGTTGAGGGGGAAGGTCGGTGACACGGTGACGATGAAGGTGAAGTTCGCCAACGCCGGGCCCGCCTGGGTTCTGGAAGGGGAAGAAGGGGAGCGGGGCGTCCAAGTCATGGTCACGCCTCCCGCCGGAACCTCGGTCGTCAAGCGCGACTACTACTGCCACGCCGAGGGCGGGTCGTATCGCTGCCCCGCGCACCTCGGTATGCACATGGCCGAGGACGCCCAAATGGTCTACACCTTCAAGCTGAAGATCGACAAGCGGGTCGCGGGCGCCAAGGGCTCGATCGCGCTGAGCACCGAACCGCGGCCGTTCGACCACGACAAGGCCAACGACAAGGCCGACATCACACTGGACGTCACGGGCGGGGGGTCGACCGGCTCGACGGGCGGCTCGACCAGTGGCTCGAACGGTTCGACGGGCGGCTCGACCGATGGTACGGGCGGCTCGACCAGTGGCTCGAACGGTTCGACGGGCGGCACGGGCGGCTCGACCGGCGGGTCGTCGTCGACCGGTGACGACGGAACGACGACGAACGGCGGCAACCTGGCGGAGACCGGCTCCTCGACGCTGCCGATCACGGGCGCGGCTGCCGCGGCAGTGGTCACGGGGGCGGGTGCGCTCCTCATCGCGCGCCGCCGGGCCCGGAACCTGAGCTGACAACCGTCCGACGCGAGCAGTGGTACCCGCCCCGGGCCTCTGGCCCGGGGCTTCCGCGCTGCCTTGACCGGTGGCGCCTTGGAAATCTTTTTAGGTGATTTGTTCAGCGTCGGCCGCATGTCCGACGAGTGTTTCGGACACCCACGGCCGACCGTGATCCACGACCTGCTCGACCCCGATCGCAGCGATCCGAGTGCGCGCCTGCGAAGGTGCCCGGCTCCTGGGTGGCATCCAGTGGGACCTGCGGAAACTTGCGCAGGGTGCCGTGCAACCCTGAAGGGGCTCCGGGGGTCTTGTGAGCAGTCCCGTCTTCCTAGTGGGGGTTGCATCACTGTGCGTGTGCGCAGCATTTCGGCCGTGACAGCGCTCGCGGTCACTTTCAGTTCTGTCGCCCTGATCGGGTCGGCCGCGGGCACCGCCGTCGCCGACAGCAGTGCCGAGCTGCCCATCAGGTCCAGTGGCGACATCATCGTGGACGGCGTTCACAAGCGGGTCTTCATCAGTGACCCGTCGGGAGGCAAGGTCGTCGCCACCGACTACAACGGCGCCGTCATCGGGACGGTCACCTCGCTGCCGGGGGCTGACGGCCTGGAGCTCTCCGCCGACTCGGCAACGGTCTACGTCGCCGTGCCGGGAACCGACGAGATCGTGGCCATCGACACGGCGACGGTCACCAAGGCCGGGCGGTACGCGACGGGCGACGGCACGGATCCGCAGCACCTGGCGCTCGCGGGCGGCAAACTCTGGTTCGGCTACGGCAGCCTCGGTCACGGGAACATCGGCTCTCTCGACCTGTCCGGCGGGCAGGCGCGGGTTTCGCTCGCCCAGGAGGCCGAGGGGACGTGGAAGGACGCTCCCCTGCTGGACTCGGCACCCGGCGCTCCCGGCACCCTGGCGGCCGGCTCGCGCCAGTACTACTTCACCCTCGGCATCTACGACGTGTCGTCCGGCACGGCCGGCCGGACCGCGTTCCTCGGCGGGCAGGACGCAGCCATCGGCGGCACCGCGGAGGACCTGGCGCTGACCCCGGACGGCACAGAACTCGTGGTGGCCACCTCATCACGCGACTTCCAGCAGGTCTATCGGACCTCGGACCTGTCGGAGACCGTCAGGTATCCGAGCACCTACTGGGAACAACGGTCGGTGGATGTCGCGCCCGACGGCCTCGTCGCGGTGGGCACCGACACCTACGCCTCCTTCAAGCCCCATGTGTCCATCTACAAGCCGGGCAGCACGACCCCGAGGCGGACCGCCGATTTCACCGACGAACAGGGTGGAGTCTCCCAACAGACCCTGCTCGACCACGGCGACCTCGCTTTCGCGCCGGACAGCAGCCGGCTCTTCGCGGTCACACGCAACCTCCAGGGCTATTACCGCCTGCGCGTTGTCACCGACCCCGCCAAGGCCGTCACCACCGTCACGGTGAACGCCCCGGAGACCGCAGTCCGTGCCAAGTCGCTGACCGTCTCCGGCAAGGTCACGAACACGCTCGGGCTGCCCGCGGGGACCACCGTCGCGGTGACCCGGACGGACCTGGAGTCCCCGAACGGCAAGGCCCTCCCGGCCGCGACGGTGAAGGCGGACGGGACCTTCTCCTTCACCGACATCCCGCCCGCGGGCAGCAAGGTCACGTACAAGGTCTCCTATGCCGGCGGCGCCGATCGCACGGCTGCCTCCGCCTCCGACACGGTCGAGGTCTCCCGGAACTCCCCGACCCTGACGGTGAACAAGAACGGCACCGTCTACGCCTACGCCAGCAACGTGACGTTCACCGCTCACCTCGGCACGACGTACAAGAACCGGACGCTCTCGCTCTACGCGGACACCGCGGGCGACGGCAAGGGCAAGTACCTGGTCAAGACCGGCACGGTCAACAGCGCGGGCAACCTGTCGGTCACCTTGCCCCTGAAGCGCGACACCACGGTGAGCGCGTCCTTCTCCGGCGACGCGCGGACCGCCCCGAAGACGGCCACGAGCTCGGTGGGCGCGCAGGTCAAGGTGTCGCTGAGCCTGAGCCGCCACTACAAGACGGCCACGGTCAACGGGGCCACCAAGTACTACTTCCGGAAGACGACCGATCCACTCCTCACGACCACGATGACGGCCTACTCCGGCCGCGCGCAGAAGCTGGAGTTCCAGATCTACTCCGACGGCGCCTGGCGGTCGGCGGGGTACGACTATTTCAGGCTCGACTCCACGGGCAAGTCGGTGGTGGAACTGGGCGGCACGCACAAGACCGGTTACTCGATGCGCGTGCGGTCGTCCTACATCAACAACTCCTCGAACGACACCGTGAACGCGACCACGCACGGCTCCTGGAAGTACTTCACCTTCACCAGCTGAGGCCGCCCGCCCCAAGGCCCGGCGCATCCGATGACGCGCCGGGCCTTGGAGTACGTCCTCCTCAGGGGGTGCGACAGAGCCGAGTGTCACGCTCAAGGACACGGTGGCGCGCGCCGGCCACTCCTCGGAGCGGACCGCCCAGTCGGGCGAGGGGACATCGGGCGCGAGGCTGGAGCCGACCACCTCAGCCACAGAGGGGTTCCCGTCCTCGCCCGCATGCGCGCAGCGCGCCCGCGCCGCGCCCGCGCCGCGCGCGGGCCTCAGGGGGCTGGGTAAAGCCCGGCGTTGTCCGCTCGTCTCCACAGACGGACGTGCCACTCGTTGGCGTCCGGGGCCGGACGCGCTTTGATGACCGGGTTGGGGCCGGTCTCGATGAGGTGGAGCAGGGTCCACGCCACTCCGTAGCAGTCGTCCGGCCCGAAGCAGTCCACCAGAGCCCGCGCCTCCTCCCCTGTCACGCGCCGGGAGACGGCGTCCAACTGCCGGCAACGTCTGTCGATCTCTTCTTCGCTGCCGTCCCCATCGGGGAGTGGGCCGTCGGCGATGAACGCCAGCACCTCAGGTCGCATCGCGCCATGATCCGACGGCGCTTGCACGGGTTGCAAGGACAGGTGTCGCGTCGATCCGCGTGGTCGTGGCAAGAACGGCTCCTGAGCCGGTCAGTGGTCAGGGGCGGCTCTCATGCCCCGCCGCGATCCTGACCGGGGCCGGAGGTGCCGGCGACGGACTCGCGTCTCCACGGGGCAGCCGGTGTTTCCGCCGTGGCGCTCGTCCGGCGCGCGTTCCGGCTCCAGGTCCGTCCGACCGGCTGGACGGGGCTCCGGCCGTCCGTCGTGCCGGTGGAGGCCGGGGTGCCTCCGGTCATGCCGTGACCGTCTGCCATGCTGCGCAGGCGATCATGAACGGGCCGGCCGCGTGCGGCCGGGGGAGGCGGGGCGGACATGACGAAATTCCAGGCGGGCGCGGTCCCCGCACAGGACGGGATCCGCTTCCGGCTGGGCATCCGGCAGTGCCTGCTGCCCGTGACGCCCGTGTTCCTGAGCCTGGGACTCAACTCCCTCAACCCCGCCGGCAGAGCGGCGTTCGGGCCGTGGTTCCTCGTCCCGTGGGCCGCGTCGGCGCTGCTGGCGACGGTGGTCTCGGTGACCGTTCCCTTCGGGATCACGCTGACCCCGTCGGCCGCCGTGGTGCGCAACCTCCGCCGCCGCACCATCCCGTGGGCGTCCGTGCAGAGCGTCCGCGTCGAGCAGATCATGGGCAGCCGGTTCGTCGCGCTGTACGAGGCCGACGGCCGTCGCACCCGGCTCCGGGCACCGATGACCGGCTTCCTCCAGCGGGACCGTGACTTCGAGGTGAAGTTCCACACCATCGGGCAGTGGTGGCTGGCGCACCGCGGCGGCGACTGGGTTCCCGTTCCGCCTCCCGGAACCGGCGCGCCCGCTCAGCACTGACACGGAGGGTCCACGCCTGTCTGATGTCCGACGGCCGGGAGCGGGGCCGACACGCCGTCGCCCGTGTGTTCCGGCCCGTTCCTGAACCCGCCCACCCCTGCGCGCAGGACATCCGGTGCAGGAGCTCGGACACGTGTGCCGCTTCGTCCCGGCGTGGGGCGAAATCCGGACATCGCGCACGGGCGGGGCGGTGGTCGGGAACAATGGACCCACGATGACCTCGCAGGACTACAGCCCGTTCGCACACCTCACCGTCCCCAACTCCGCCCTCTACCGCCAGGTGATGCGCGCCTTCCTCACCGCCAAGGAGCGGTTCGCGGTGCATCTGCGGCCGGAGGACGTGCACGCCGCACTGGACGCGGGGAGCCGGCCGGCCGACCTCGACGCGGTGGCGCAGGCGCTGGACAGGCTGGTGAACTGGGGGAACCTGCGGGCCGATCCGGACCACGCCCGGGTGACGGCGGTCGAGGACTTCTACCGCAGGCGGTTCGTCTACCAGCTCACGCGGGCCGGCGAGGCGGCCGAGGCGGCGCTCGGGACGTACGACGAGGCACTGGGGCGGCGCGGGGAGCTCCAGGCGGTCGCGCTGCGCGACATCGTCACGCAGTTGCGGGCACTGCTGGTGATCGCCCAGGAGGATGAACCGGATCCGGCCAAGGCGCACATCGCGCTGTCCGTCCTCACGGCCCGCTTCACCGACCTCGCGGACAATGCGCGCGCCTTCATGGGCTCGTTGCAGCGCACCATCGACCTGCACGACATCGAGGTCGAGGCCTTCCTCGCGTACAAGGACCGGCTGATCCAGTACCTGGAGCGGTTCATCCAGGACCTGATCACACTCGGCGGGCGGATCGCCCTGCTCATCGGCGAACTGGAGGAACGGGGGAGGGTGGGGCCGCTGCTGGCCCTCGCCGCCGGGCGGGAGGCCGCCGACGCCGCGTTCGAGGACGCCGAGCAGGCGGAGGCGGTGGCGTACGAGAGGTGGGCCGGCCGATGGTCGGGGCTCGCGCAGTGGTTCGTGTCGGGGGAGGGCCGGGAGTCGCAGGCCCGGCTGCTGCGCGGACGCGCCCTCGGGGCGATTCCGCAACTGCTCGCGGTCGTACGCCAGTTGAACGAGCGCCGGGCCGGGCGCTCGGACCGCTCCGCCGACTTCCGTACGCTGGCCCGCTGGTTCGCCCAGGCACCGGACGACGAGACGCGGCACCGGCTGTGGCGGGTGGCGTTCGGACTGCACTCGTCCCGGCACCTCACCGTCGACGCCGACACCCTCGCCGAACGCGCCGCCGCCCCGGAGCCCGCCTCGACCCCCTGGGCCAAGGCGCGCCCCCTGCGGATCAGCCCCCAGCTGCGCCGCACCGGAAGCTACGAACGCCGGGGCAAGCCGCGCCGGGTGGCCGATCGGGGCGAGGCGAAGCGGCGGCTCGCCGAACTCGCCGCCCGGCAGACGGCGGAGACCGGGCGGGCCCGCGACCGGCTCGCGACGGACGGACCGGTCCGGCTGTCCCGGATCGGTGAACTCGACCCCCTCGCCTTCCAGTTGTTCCTCCGCCTGCTCGGCGACGCCCTCGCCACCTGGCGGCCGGGCATGACGACCACCACGGCGACCAGTGGAGACGGCTCGATGGAGATAAGGCTGACCGCGCTCGACGACGGCAGGACGGCCGAAGTGCGCACCTCGGACGGCGTGTTCAGCGGCCCCGACCACCTGATCGACATCGTCGACCTCGCCGCGCCCCGGACCGGGGAGGGCCGATGACCGGTCCCTCCGGACCTCTGGCGGAAGTCCTCGAAGGCCAGCGCGAGGCCGAACTCCAGCGCGCCGCACGCGCGTTGCTGAAGGAACCGCTGCTGACCGCCGACGGGCCGTACGCCGACGAGTTCCGGCTGGTGCGCCGGCACGCCACCGCACTGCGCGACTGGTTCGAACGCAACGTCGGCTGGACGCTGCGCACCGACGCCGACGCCGCACGGCTGCGCAAGACACCCGGCACCCTCACCGACGCCACCCACCCCGCCCGCGAGGCGGCCCGCACCGCCCTGCCCTTCACCCGCCGCCGCTACGTCCTGCTCTGCCTGACCCTCGCCGCCCTGGAGCGCGGTGAGGCCCAGGTCGCCCTCGGCCGCCTCGCCGAACAGGTCGTCCTGGCCGCCGCCGACCCCGAACTCGTCGCCGCCGGAATCGAGTTCACCCTGGAGCGGCGCGACGAACGCCTCGACCTCGCCGCCGTCGTGCGCCTGCTGCTCCGGCTCGGGGTGCTGCGGCGGGTCGCCGGCGACGAGGAGGCGTACGTCAGCGGCTCCGGGGACGTGCTGTACGACGTACGCAGGCGCGTCCTCGCCGGGATGCCCGCCTCCCTGCGCGGCCCCTCCCTGGTCGAGGCCGAGGACCTCACCGGACGCCTGGCGGAGATGACGGCACGGACCGCCCTCGACAGCGACGAACTGCGCTTCCGCACCATCCGCTGGAAACTGACCCGCCTCCTCCTCGACGACCCCGTGCTCTACTACGACGACCTCACCGACGACGAACTCGTCTACCTCACCCGGCAACGCGGCTTCATCACCACCCGGATCACCGAACTGACCGGACTGGTCGCCGAGGTGCGCGCCGAGGGCATCGCCATGGTCGACCCCTTGGACGACCTGACCGACGTACGCATGCCGGAACAGGGCACCCACGGCCACGTCACCCTGCTGCTCGCCCAGTACCTGGCACGGGCCGACGGACCCGTCACGGTCGACGGGCTGGCTGCGCACGTACGCGAACTCGCCGTGGAACACGGCGGCTTCTGGTCGAAGACGGCACGCGAGCCGGGAGCCGAACCCGCGCTCGTGGCACAGGCCCTGACCAAGCTCCAGGCCCTCGGGCTCGCCGAGCACACCCCGCGAGGCGTCCTGCCCCGCCCCGCCCTCGCGCGGTACGCGGTCGGTGACGCCGTCATCAGAACGACCGGCGACGAAAGGTGACCCGCGCCGTGACCGCGCCGACCGTACAGACCGAGCCCTGGGACCTCTTCCTGCCCGCGCCCGCGCCCGGCCGGTGGCGGCCCCTGAGGATCGGGCTCGTCGACCTGTTCCACTACGACGTCGAGGAGTTCTGGTTCCGCGACGGCCGGCTGCTGCTGCGCGGCAACAACGGCACGGGCAAGTCGAAGGTGCTCGCCCTCACCCTGCCGTTCCTGCTCGACGGCGACCTCTCCGCACGCCGCGTCGAGCCCGACGGCGACCCCGGCAAGCGCATGGAGTGGAACCTGCTCCTGGGCGGCGAACACCCCCACCCGGAACGGCTCGGCTACACCTGGATCGAGTTCGGCCGACTCGACGAGACCACCGGAGAGGCCCACTTCCGCACCCTGCTGTGCGGCCTGAAGGCCGTCGCCGGACGCGGCATCGCCCGCCACTGGTTCGCCGTCACCACCCAGCGGATCGCCGCCGGACTCGACCTGCTCGACGCCACCGGCACCGCCCTGTCCCGGGACCGGCTCGCCGAGGCCGTCGGCGGCCACGGCATGGTGTACGACACCGCCAAGGCGTACCGCCGCGCGGTCGACGAGGCCCTGTTCGGGCTGGGGGAGCGGCGCTACGGCGCACTCGTCGACCTCCTCATCCAGCTGCGCCAGCCCCAGCTGTCCAAGCGGCCCAACGAGGCCGCCCTGTCGCGGGCGCTGACGGAGGCGCTGCCGCCGATGGACCAGGCGGTCATCGCCGACGCGGCGGAGGCGTTCCGGTCGCTGGACGAGGAGAAGGAGGAACTGCGGGCGGCCCGCGAGGCCGAGCAGGCGTCGTCGGCGTTCCTCGACCACTACCGGCGCTACGCCCGCATCGCAGCCCGCCGCCGGGCCCGCCTGCCCCGTGCCGAGCACGCCCGCTACGAACACCTCCAGCGGGAACTCGTCAGGGCGCAGGCCGATCACGACCAGGCCGTGACCGACCGGACGGAGGCACAGGACCGCTCGGCGGCGCTCGCCGAGCGGGCGGCACGGCTCGGCGCCCAGGACGCGGCCCTGCGGTCCGGGCCCGAGATGCGTGACGCCCGCGCCCTCGACCGGGCGGCGGCCGACGCCTCCCGCACGGCCGACGACACCGTCCGCTCCGAGGCGGACCGGCAACAGGCCGCCGAAGCGCACACCCGGGCCCTCGGCCGGCTCGGCACCGCCACGAACCGGCTGACCGCCGCCCAGGAGGCCCTGGACGACATCGAAGGCCGGACCGCCGCCAGCGCGACGGCGGCGCGCATCGACGCACCCCGGACCTCCGGAGCCCCCGCTCCGGCCCTGCGCCGCGCCGCCGAGGAGGCCGCGGCGAGCAGACGGCGGGCCGTGGAGCACGTGGAGGCCCTCGTGACGGCGGCCGAACGCGCGGAGGAGGCCCGCAGGGCCGCCCGGCTGCGCGCCGACGAGGCCGACGAGGAGGCCGGGCACGGCGCGGCGCTGCTGGCCGAGGCCGGGGAGGCGGTCACGGCGGCGGGACACGCCCTGGTCGCGGCCGTACGGGAGCACCTGTCGGGATGCGTGGAACTGCGCGTCGACGGGCTGCCGGGGGTGCTCGACGCCGTGCAGGCCTGGACGGGCGGCCTGGACGGGCCCCACCCGGCCCGGCTCGCCGCCACCGCCGCCCACCGCACGCTCGGCGCCCGGCTCGCCGACCGGGCCGCCGCGCTGGCCCAGTCGGAGACCACCGCGGCCGAACGCCTGCGCCAGGGGGCCGAGGAACTGGCCGCACTGGAAACCGGCGGACAGCGCGGCCCCACCGCCCCCCACACCCGCTCCGCCGGCCTCCGCACCCGTGCCCCCGGCGCCCCGCTGTGGCGCCTCGTCGACTTCCTCCCGCACGTGACGGAGACGCAACGGGCGGGCCTGGAAGCCGCGTTGGAGGCGTCCGGGCTCCTCGACGCCTGGGTGCGGCCGGACGGCACGGTGCTGCCGGCGGACGGCCACGACGTACTCCTCGACCCGCTCGACCTGCCCACCGGACACGGACTCGACCGCGCGCTGTGCCCGGCCGTCGACCACGCCGACCCCGGAGCCGCGGCCGTCGGCGAGCAGACCGTCCGGCGCCTGCTGGCCGCCGTCGCGCTGGTGGCCGCGGACGAGGACGGCGACAGCCGTACCTGGGTCTCCACCGACGGCCGCTTCCGGGTCGGCGCGCTCACCGGCGGCTGGGCCAAGGACAGCGCCCAGTACGTGGGGGAGGGGGCCAGGGAGCGGGACCGGCGCAACCGGATCGCCGGACTGCGCGTCGAACAGGCGGCCTTGGCGGCCGAACGGGAGCAACTCGCCGAAGAACGGGGGAAGGTGTCCGACCGGCGCGCGGTCCTCGACGCCGAACTCGGCTCCGTACCCGGCGAGGACGACCTGCGCCGCGCCCACGCCCGGCTCGGAGCGGTGGCCGAAGCCGCCCACCGGGCTCGTACCAGGCAGCGGGAGCGGGCCGCCGGACTGGTCCGCGCGACGGCCGAGGCCGACCGCGCGGCGGACGAACTCGGCGGCACGGCAGCCGACCTGAACCTCCCCGCCGGCCGGGACGGACTGGCCGCCGTACGGCAGGCGCTCGCCGACCACGCCGTCCACCTCGCCGCGCTCTGGCCCGCGTCGCGCGAGCGCGCGGACGCCGAGCGGGCGGTCGACGCGGAACGGACCGAGACCGGCCGTGCCGAGCGGCTCACCGCCGAACTCGCCGGACGCGCCACGGAGGCGGCCCGCCTCGCCGCGGCCGCCGACGAACACCTGCGCACCCTCCGCTCCACCGTCGGAGCGGCCGTCGCCGAACTCCAGCGGCTGCTGGCGGAGACCGGGGAAGCCGCACGCGCCTGCGAGCACGAACAGCGGCAGGCCCAGGAGGACATCCAGGCCGCCGACCGGCGGGCCGGTCACGCCGAGGGGCGCATCGAGCGGCTGGCCGAGGACGTCACCGACGCCACCGCCGCACGCGAACGGGCCGTCGCCGCGCTCCAGCGGTTCACGACGACCGGACTGCTCGCCGTGGCCCTCCCCGACCTGCCCGTGCCGGACGAGGACGGCGGACCGTGGGCCGCCACCCCCGCCGTGACCCTCGCCCGCGCCGTCGAGTCCCGTCTCGCCACGACCGACGACTCCGACGCGGCCTGGGAACGCATCCAGAAACATCTCAGCGAGGAACTCGGGCGGCTCCAGGACGCGTTGTCCCGGCACGGCCACACCGCCACGGCCCGACCGGGCGAGGACGGCATGCGCGTGGACATCGTCTACCAGGGCCGCGAACGCGCCGTGCCCGAACTCGCCGAGGCCCTCGCCACCGAGGTCGCCGAACTGACCCGCATCCTGTCCGCGCACGAACGCGAGATCCTCCAGACGCACCTGATCACCGAGGTCGCCGGCACCCTCCAGGAACTGATCGGCGCGGCCGAACGCCAAGTGCGCGCCATGAACAAGGAGCTGGAGGAGCGCCCGACCTCCACGGGCATGAAGCTGCGCCTGGTCTGGCGCGCCTCCCGCCGGGCCCCGCAGGGGCTGGCCCAGGCCCGGGACCGGCTGCGCCAGTCCGCCGACGCCTGGTCACCCGAGGACCGGGCCGCCGTCGGCGCCTTCCTCCAGGAGCAGATCGCCCGCCGGCAGGCCGACGACCGCACCGGCAGCTGGCAGGAGGACCTCACCGCCGCCCTCGACTACCGCGCCTGGCACGAGTTCGGCGTCGAACGCCACCAGCACGGCAAATGGGTGCCCGCCACCGGCCCCGCCTCCGGCGGCGAACGCGTCCTCGCCGCCTCCGTCCCCCTGTTCGCCGCAGCCTCCTCCCACTACGCGAGCGCGGGCGGTGCCCACGCCCCGCGCCTCGTCACCCTCGACGAGGCGTTCGCCGGCGTCGACGACGACTCCCGCGCCAAGTGCCTGGGCCTGCTGCGCGCCTTCGACCTCGACGTCGTCATGACCAGCGAACGCGAGTGGGCCTGCTACCCGCAGGTGCCCGGCATCGCCATCGCCCAGCTGTCCCGGGTCGACGACATCGACGCCGTCCTGGTGACCCGGTGGGAGTGGGACGGCGGCGAACGGCGACGCGGCCCCGAGCCCGGAACCACCGCGGACCCGGCGCCGGTTCCCGCCCAGGCCCACGCCTCCGGACGGGATCCCGCCGCCGCGCCCACGTCCGCCCCCGCACCGGGCCCCGCCCGGAAAGCCGGCGCGCCCGGCGCGCCCGGTGTCACGGCGGCACCGGGGGCCCCGTGGACGTGAACCCCCTGCCGGCCGGGGCGAAGGCCGACGGCGAACGGCTCGGGCGGCTGCTCGGGGACCCGGGACTGGCCTGGCTCCTGGAACGCGTCCGGCAGCGGATGGCGGCCGGGCGGCCGCTCACCGGGACGGTCACCCTGGCGCACCCCGACGACCTCCAGCGCCGGGCCGCCGAGCGACTGCTGGGACGCCCTCCGAGCGTCGGCCGGTCCCTGACCGTACGCCTCGACACGGTGGACGAGGTCCTGCGCCGCTCCGGCGTCAGCCCCGACGGCCTGGAGACCGCAGTGATCGCCCTCACCGGGCCCGTCGCATCGCGCGCGGAGACACGGGACAGGATCGCCGAGGCGTGGGAGGAGGCGCTGGCCCCGCTCGGCACCGTGAACACCGGACTGGCCGGCTGGGCCCGGCGGATCCGCGAGGACGGTCTCGTACGACGGCTCGCCCGCACCCCCGACGCCGCCGGCCCCCTCGTCGCCGCCGCCGTGCGGGCGCTGCGGGCACTGCCGGCCGATCCCCCGACGTCACGGGCGGCGTTCGCGGCACTGCGTCTGACCGGCGCCCACGCCCTGGACGAGGGAACCCCGCTCGCCACGCTCGTACTGTCGGGGATCCGCGCGCTCACCGGCTTCCCCGACGGGGCCGGGGCCGAGTGGCGACGCGGGGCCTGGGCTTCGGCCGGACTGCTCATGGACGACGTGTCGTCCACCGTCCTCACCCTCAACCTGCGCGGCACGCCGGCCCTCGACCTGACGGCCGACGAGGGCGAGCCCGTGGTCCTGACGCTGCGGTCCCTCACCCGCCGGACCGCGAACGGGATCACGACGGCGACGGGGGACGTCCACGTGTGCGAGAACCCGGCCGTCCTGTCCGCCGCGGCGGACGCGCTCGGCCCGGCGTGCCCGCCCATGGTGTGCCTCCAGGGCCAGCCCTCGGCGGCCGCGCTCACCCTGCTGCGCGGCCTGTCCGCGCGCGGAGCGGTGCTCCTCCACCACGCGGACTTCGACTGGGGCGGGGTGCGCATCACCACCGCGCTCGGACGCGTGGCCCCGTGGCGCCCCTGGCGGTACGGAGCCCCCGACTACCGGGCGGCCGTGGCCGGGCTGAGCGAGCCGCAGCACCTGACGGGCACGGCCGCCGCGACACCGTGGGATCCGGGCCTGGCCGCCGCGATGGCCGAGCACGGAGTGCGTGTCGAGGAGGAGTCCGTCCTCGACGCCCTGCTCTCGGATCTGCGGACCGCGGCCCACCGGATCACGGGGGGCGGCACCGCGGGGGACGCGGGCGGACCGACCGCCGCCGCGCGGGAACGGTGATGGGAGACGGGGAGCGCATGACCGATCAGCCGGTGTTCTTCCTGGGCGAGGAACTGCAGGCGCTGGAACTCGCCGGATTCGAGACCGAGGAGGAGTTCCAGGAACTGCTCGCGCGGCATCCGCGGGTGCTCGACTTCGGCTCCCTGGCCGACGGCCGGCCGCTGCGGCTGACGCTGGTGGCCCGGGAGATGGGGGTCCCGACGAGCACGGAGAGCGGGCCGGCGTACTGGCTGGACCACCTCTTCGTCGACGCCGACGGTGTGCCGACGCTGGTGGAGGTCAAACGGGCCACCGACACCCGGATCCGTCGTGAGGTCGTCGGGCAGATGCTGGACTACGCGGCGAACGCCGCCCGTTACTGGCCGGCCGCCCTGTTGCGGCGGTCCTTCGAGGACACCTGCGCCAAGGACGGGCGTCCCCTGGAGGAGGCGTACGGGGAGCTCCTCGGCGAGGGTTCCGCGGACGGGTTCTGGCTGACGGTCGAGGAGCGGCTGGCCGCCGGGCAGATGCGGCTGCTGTTCGTCGCCGACCGGATTCCGCTGGAACTGCGGGCGATCGTCGAGTTCCTGAACCGGCAGATGCGGCAGACCGACGTGTACGCGGTGGAGCTGACCCAGTACCGCGGCGGGGAAGGCCTCCGTGTCCTCGTGCCGCGCGTTCACGGGGAGGTCGCCACGGTGGCGAAGTCCCCCTCCGGCCGCCGTACCGCGCAGCGGACCACCCGGGCCGAGATGGACGCGGCGATCCGGTCCCGCCCCGACCCGGAGGTGCGGCGGATCGCGACCGTCCTGCTCGATCGCGCGGCGGCCGACGGGCGGCCGGAGGGCGGAACGGCCAAGTACCGGAGCATGTCCGTCCACTACCTCGTCTCCGGGCGGCAGGTGCCGGTCTGGACCCTGTCCTTGCAGGACGACCCGGTCTGCGACGACCTCTCCTTCGCCTTCGGGTCGATCACCCATCACCTCGGCCGCGAGCGGGCGGCGGCGTTCGCCGCGTCCCTGCCGGCCGTTCCCGGACTGGCGGAGAGGCTGGAGGCGCTGCCGGCGAAGGAGTACAACGCCTGGCCGTCCGTCTCCCTGACCGCCCTCGCCGCGGAGCCCGGCGCCCTGGAAGGCGTCCTGTCCGCGATCCGGGGGCTCGTCGACGGCCGGGAGGCATCTGCCTGACGGGGGCGCCGCACGGCGCGCGGGTCGTCCCGCGTCTCCGGTCAGCCGGGCCTGTCGGAGCGGATCCGGTCCCGGGGGGCCTCGGGCGGGACGGTGGTGTGTGGTGAGGGTGGGGTTTCCGTCCGCTGGGCCGGGGTTCGTGGGTTCGCGCGCAGTCTGCGGCGGTGGCCGGCGCGGTCGGGGCGGCCCTCGTAGCCCTCGGGCTGCCACTTGTTGCCGTGCCAGAGGCCGGGCGGGACCCAGCGGAAGCAGGCGCGTTCGACGTCCGGGGTGGCGTTGGCCATGTTGGTGAGCTCGACGCGGTGGCGCAGCCTCGGGAGGCCGTCGGCGGCGACCGACCAGGCGAACGCGGCGACGATCAGACCGGGCGTGACCTCCTGCCGCCCGTACCGCACGACGGCCGCGTCGTCGGACGGCCGTTCCGGCAAGCTCCCCCCGGTGCTCATGGGGCCCACGGTAGTGGCCGTCGCCGACCCGCGGCACCCGTCGTCCTCCGGGGCGGCGGGCCCGTCACCGGACCTTCGTATGCTGGACATGTGAGGCGGACTTCTTTTGCGAACTGGCCCTGTTCCATCGCGCGCACGATGGATCTGCTCGGCGACTGGTGGACGCCGCTGGTGCTGCGGGAGGCGTTCTACGGGATCAAGCGGTTCGACGCGTTCCAGCAGGAGCTCGGCATCGCGCGCAACACGCTGACCGACCGGCTCCGCAGGCTGGTCGACGAGGGGCTCATGGAGAAGCGGGCCTATCAGACGGACCCGGTGCGCTACGACTACGTCCTCACCGAGATGGGCCGGGACTTCTTCGGGGTCCTGGCCGCCATGAACAGCTGGGGCAACCGCTGGCTCAGCGGTGAGCAGGGGCCGCCCGTCGTCTTCCACCACGACCGCTGCGGGCACGAGGCCGAGGCCGCCGTCGTGTGCGCCGACTGCGGTGAGCCGATGACGGCCGGGGACACCCGTCCGAGGCTCGGCCCCGGTTACCCGCCGCACCTCGCCGAACGCCCGGACGTCCAAAGGCGCTTCACCGCCTGAGGGGCGCGGCTCCCGACCCGCTTCCGGCCTCCGCGCCGGGAGCGGTTTTCCTTGACATGACAGTCTATCTACGCAACTCTCAAGGTCAGAGCCCTGGGGTGAGTGAGGTCCTGGGGGACGAGAGGAAGGCCGGAGACTCATGGAGTGGACGGGCGCCCGCTACGCGGACCAGCCGACCGTCGGTGTGCGGACACGGATCGACGCCCCGCCGCGCCGGGTGTGGGACCTGGTGTCCGACATCCGGCTGATGCCGGACCTGAGCGCGGAGCTCCAGTCGGTCGCGTGGCTCGACGGTGTGACGGTGCCGCGCGTCGGCGCCCGTTTCGTGGGGCGCAGCAGGCACGAGTCGCTGGGGGAGTGGGAGACCACCTCGTACGTGGTGGAGTACGAGCCCTGCCGGGCCTTCGCCTGGGCCGTGTCGGACCCCGAGAACCCCAGCGCCGTATGGCGGTTCGGCCTGGAGGAGGTGGACGGCGGTACGGAGCTGACGCAGTGGATGCGGATGGGCCCGGGCCGTTCGGGGCTGTCCTTCGCGATCGACCGGATGCCGGAGAAGGAACAGAAGATCGTGTTCGTGCGGCTGCGGGAGTTCGAGCGGAGCATGACCGGCACCGTCGCGGCGATCAGGAAGCTGGCCGAGAGCGCGGAAGGGGCGGGTGCGTGATGCGTACCTCCACGACGATCGAGGCGTCGACGGGCGACTGGCGGGAGACCGTCGACTTCGTGGTCGAGGCCGAGAAGCTCGGGATGGACATCTGCTGGGTCGCGGAGGCGTGGGGCTCTGAAGCCCCTTCTCCGCTGGGCTACTTGGCGGCGCGGACCGACCGGCTGCTGCTCGGCTCCGGGATCATCCAGCTCGGTACCCGTACCCCGGCGGCCATCGCCCGTGCCGCGATCACGCTCTCCAACCTCTCCGAGGGGCGTTTCCTCCTCGGACTCGGACCGTCCGGTCCCCAGGTGATCGAGGGGCTGCACGGCGTGCCGTTCGCCCGGCCGCTGTCCCGGATGCGGGAGACCGTGGAGATCGTCCGGCAGGCGGTCGCCGGGGAGAAGATCTCTTACGAGGGGCGGGAGTTCACGATTCCGCTGCCCGGTGGCGAGGCGCGGCCCATGAGGCTGTCCATACGGGCCGAGCACGACCTGCCCGTCTACCTCGCCACGCTCTCACCGAGGATGCTGCGTCTGACGGGCGAGATCGCCGACGGCTGGCTCGGCACCAGCTTCGTGCCCGAGGGCGCCAAGGAGGCCTACTTCGACCACCTGGACGCGGGCCTCGCGGCGGCGGGCCGCAGCCGTGCCGCCCTCGACATCTGCCAGGGCGCCGAAGTCGCCTTCGCGCGGGACGAGGACGCGTTGCGCGCCATGGTCGCGGGCCGGAAGAAGGAACTCGCCTTCAGCCTGGGCGGAATGGGCTCCGCCACCACCAACTTCTACAACGCCGCCTACAGCAGGCAGGGCTGGGCGGAGACCGCCGCCGAGGTCCACGAGCGCTGGCAGGCCGGGGACCGGGACGGCGCCGCCGGGCTCGTCACCGACGAGATGGTCCTCGGCACCACCCTGATCGGCACCGAGGACATGGTCCGCGAACGGCTCCGTGTCTGGCGCGCCGCGGGAGTCGACACCGTCCGCCTCTACCCCGCCGGGGCGACCCTGGAGGAACGGCTCACGACGCTCGGGCGCGCGCTGGACCTGGTGGCGGAGCAGAACGCGGACGAGGAGGCGGAAGCGGAGAAAGGAGCGGAGAGAGGAGTGAAGGAGGGCGGGGAGGCGGGCGAGGAGGTGGTGGTCGCCGAGTAGTCCACCCGGTCTCCGCCTCGGTGCGGGGGCGGGGCGACGTGCCGTGCGGTCCACCCGACGGCCCTGTAGACCACCACCCGGTCGGCGGAACCCCCGTGGCGGGAGAGGCGCGGCGGGCAGACGCTCGAACTCCCCGGTGCTTCCGGCACGGGGACGGCCGGCGGCCGACAGCGCAGCGAGGTGGTCGAGCATGAGCCAGGAGTTTTCGATGCCGCCGGGCACCCCGCCCGGTGGCGGCACGGGATCCCAGCCGAGCGGCGGGGACATGCCGCTGTGGGGGGACCAGTGGTCCGGAGCCGCTCCCGCCGCGGGAGGCATGGGCCCGCCCCCATCGGGCAGCAGCGGCTGGGCGGCGGGCGGAACCACCTTCGCGGGCGTCCTCCTGCTGGTGAACGGCGGCCTCAACATCCTCCAGGGCATCTCCGCGATAGCCAAGGACGACGTCTACGCGCGCGTGAACGACTACGTCTACCGCATCAACCTCACCGGCTGGGGCTGGATCCTGCTGATCCTCGGCGTCGTCTCCGCCGTCACGGGCTGGGGCATCCTCAAGGACGCGGGGTGGGCGAGGGTCACCGGCATCGTGCTGGCCTCGCTGAGCATGCTCTTCCAGTTCATGTTCCTGCCGTACGCGCCGATCTGGTCGGTCATCCTCCTGGCCATCGACGTCTTCGTCATCTGGGCACTGGCCACGTACCGGCCCGACCACCGACAGCCGCGCTGACGCGCCCGTTCCCGGCCCCCTCCGGCCCGTCGCCGAGCGGGTGCCGCGGGGAAAGGGGCTGCCGCAGTGCCGTCGAACCCATGAACCGGACCGAGCGGAACGAGACACGCCATGGATGACGTGACCGACCGGACGCGAGCAGATCTGCCCGCGCGCTGCGCCGCGGGCACCGTCGACGATCCGGAGACGACGTGAGTACCGGGGACGTGGGCGGCGGCGCGAGCGGCGCGCACGCGCGCGAACTCGCCGAACTGCGGGCCCGCGTCGCCGAACTGGAACAGCGCCCGCCGAGACGCGAGCACCACCGCGTCCGGTCGACCTTCGCGGTCGTGCTGGTCCTCCTCGCCGCCCTGCTCACCCCGCTGAGCGCCGTGGCGGCCTGGTCGAGCGATCTGATCGGGAACACCGACCGGTACGTGCAGACCATGGAGCCGCTCGCCTCCGACCCGGACATCCAGAACGCCGTCGCCAACCGGGTGACCGACGCCGTCATGCAGCACGTCGACGTCAAGGCGCTGCTCGAATCCGCCGCCCCGGCCGACCGGCCCGAACTGAGCAAGGCGATCGGGCCGCTGAGCGGTCCGATCACCAGCGGCCTCACCGACTTCGTGCACACCGTGGCGCTCAGGTTCGTCAGCAGCGACGCGTTCGCCACCCTGTGGACCCAGCTGAACCGGAGGGCCCATGCCGCCGTCGACAAGGCGTTGACCGGCAAGGGCGGCGGAGCGGTCAAGCTCACCAACGACGCCGTCGTCATCGATCTCGCGCCCGTCATCGACCAGGTCAAGCAGGCCCTCGTGGACCAGGGGCTCGGCATCGCCGCGAAGATCCCCCAGGTGCACACCAACTTCACGGTGATGACGTCCGACTCCATCGGCAAGGCCAAGAAGCTCTACCGGCTGCTCCAGCTGGTCGGGTTCTGGCTGCCGGTCCTGACCCTGCTGCTGGCGGCCGGCGGTGTGCTGCTCGCCGTGCGCAGGCGCCGTGCCCTCGTCACGGCGGCGCTCCTGGTGGCGGGCGGGGCCGCGCTCCTCGGCATCGCACTGTGGATCTTCCGGGAGATCTACCTGGACGGACTGCCGTCGAACGTCTCCCAGCCCGCCGCGGAGTCGGTCTTCGACACCCTGGTGCGCTATCTGCGGACATCGGTACGGGTGGTGATCACCCTCGGCGTCATCGTGGCGCTGGCGGCCTGGCTGACCGGCAGGGGCCGGGCGGCCGGGCGGGTCAACGCCGCCTGGACCGGCGGCATCGGTGCCGTGCGGACCGCGACCGGGGCCGAACTCGGCGCGGTCGGAGCCTGGGTGCACCGGGCCAAGACCTGGCTGAACTGGACCGTCGTCGCGGTCGCCGCCGCCGTCCTGCTCGTCTGGAACTACCCCACGGCCGCCGTCACCGTCTGGATCGCCGTGCTGGCCCTGCTGGCCCTGGCGATCGTCGAGTTCCTCGACGACGACGGCACCCCGCACCTGATCGGCTCCGGCGACGGGCCGTCGACGGGACCCGCGGCCAAGAGCCCGGCCTGACCCCCGGCGGCCGACGGCGTGCGCGCCCGTCGCCGGCCGCGGGAAAAGCACCTGACAGCCCGTCCGCGCCGGGCTACGCTCCCCCCGATGACGACTTCCTCCGCAATCGGATTGGGGGACCCGTCCGCGCAAGGTGAGTGCTGATGCTCACTCCTGCCGCGTACGAGGACCCCCTCCTGTCCTTCTGGCCGCGCGTGCGTGACTTCGCCGTGCCGCCCACCATGATCGAGACCGCGACCGTCCGCCGCCACCGCGGGGACTGGGCGGGGGCGTGTGCCGCCGCTGGCGTGGACATCGACCTCGACCTGCGTTCGCTGGCGCGTACGCACGGCCGTGAACTGGTCTCCCGGATCCGCCGCGATCTACGGCACCTGGCTCCCGACCTGCTGCGCTGGCACATGCCGAGAGTCGCCCCCGACGGGCTGCTGCGTCCCTGCCTCACCATCACGCTGGCCCGGTACGACCGTGCCGGGCGTGATCCGGCGGACCCGGCAGACCTCGTGAACCCGGCAGGCCCCGCAGACCCGGCAGGTCGCGTACGGCCCGTGCACCTCGTGGTCCGTACCCCGCCCGCCTGGGCGGACGGCGGCCAGCGGATCAGCCTCGCCCTCTGGGACGGAGCTCCGGGCGCGTCCCGCGACCGGTCCTCCTTCGACACCGGAGCCCTCCGCCACCCGCACCCCCGCCCCAGCAGGCGGTACCGCCTGGACCTGCACCGCCACCTGTGGGACACCCGCAGGGCCCATGAGCTGCGGGCCCGCTCCGGGGCCGGCCCGACGGCGGGCGACGCCCGCCCCGGGAGCGCGGATCCACCGGGGCCGGCGCTCCGGGACCTCGGCTGCGCCGTCGACCGCTGGGCGGACGAGGCGGCGATCCTGCTGCGCGACGAGGGGCGCACGACCGGCGCCGTCACCGTGCGGCTCGGGACCCGCCGGTGGCTGCTCCTGGAACTGGTCGCGGACCCGGCACACGCCGGCCCGCGGGCACTGCGGATCTCCGCCGCGCCCGACGGGGGGACCGACGGCGGCCTCCGGACGCCGGTCCTGCCCGACGCCGCGACCTGGGTGCTGCCCGACCTGGCGCTGATCCGCGCCGGTGCCGTCGAGCCCGGGCGGCTGCATCCGCTGGTCGCGTCGGCGCTGGGGCCGGAACACGGCCCGTCCGGGGGCGACGGGCGTACGGTCCCGGACGGGGGCGGTGGGCACGCGGCCTCCTCCGGCGCCGACCGGAACGCGCTTCCGTCCGGCGCCGACCGGAGCGTGGTCCTCTCCCGCCCCGGCGGGAACGCGGCCCCCTCCGGGGCGGCCGGGTACGTGGCGCCGGGTGCGGCGCGTCTCGTGGAGTGCCGGGGAGCCCTGCACCGGATCGGCCTGGTCGACGGCGTGCTCGTGCCGCTCGACCACGATCCGGCCGAGATCCGCCGGGAAGAACTGCTGGTCGCGCTGACCGGCACACCGCTTCCCTGCCTCCGGGCCGTCGACGAGGCGCACCGGCGGCCGCAGTGCCTCTCCGACGTCCGTGAACGGCTGCGCCACGGCGACACCGCCGGTGCGCTGGCCGTCGTCGAGGGGCTCCTCGGGCCCGACGCGGTGCTGCGCGGCGGCGCCCTGCGGGACGAACTCCGGGAGGCCGCGCTGCGGCGCATCGCCCACGGACTGTTCAGGGCCGGTCTGACCGGTCCAGGACCCGGCCGCCTCGCCCCGGGGCCCACACGGCCTCCCGGCCACCGTTCCCACCCGCGTGACACCACCGGTCGCTGACCGCCCGCCGACCGTCCACCGAAAGCCAGTCGACCGCCCCGGAGCCCAAGTTCCTTGCACAGGCGGTCCGTTCACGAACCCGAAGGTGATCAGACATGCCCGCACACAGTTCCCCCGCCGAAGCGGAGACGCTCGTCGACCCGGCCGGCCCCACTCAGCTCGACGTGGCCGACGCCCTGTCCGCCCTGCTCCGCGACACCCGTACCGAACCGCGCCCCGACAGCCAGTTGGAGGCACTGACCCTCGCCGTCGCCGCCGACCTGCCCGTACTCCTTTGGGGTGAACCGGGGATCGGCAAGACCGCGGCCCTGACCCGGCTCGCCGAGACCCTGGACCTGCCCCTGACCACGGTGATCGCCAGTGTCCACGAGCCCTCCGACTTCTCGGGGCTGCCCGTCCTCGGCGACGACCCGGCCGAGCAGGGCGTGCCCATGGCCCCGCCGGACTGGGCGGTGCGACTCGTACGCGCCGGCCGTGGACTGCTGTTCCTGGACGAACTGTCCACCGCGCCCCCGGCGGTCCAGGCGGCCCTGCTCCGCCTCGTCCTGGAGCGGCGCATCGGGGCCCTTCGGCTGCCGCCCGGGGTGAGGATCGTGGCCGCGGCGAACCCGCGCTCCTCCGCGGCCGACGGCTGGGAACTGAGCCCGCCGCTGGCCAACCGGTTCGTCCACCTCCAGTGGGCCCACGACCACGAGGTCGTCGTACGCGGGCTCGGCGGCACCTGGCCGCGCGCGACCCTGCCGCGGCTCGACCCCGGACGGCTGCCGGAAGCCGTGGACTTCGCCCGCCGCGCGGTGTGCGGACTCCTCGCCGCCCGCCCCGGACTCGTCCACCGGCTGCCCAGCAGCGAGGCCCGGCGCGGAGGCGCCTGGCCCTCGCCCCGGAGCTGGGAGGCGACCGTGCGGCTCATCGCCTTCGCCGACGCGGCCGGTTCCTCCAGGGAAGTGCTCTCCCTGCTGGTCAGAGGCACCGTGGGCGACGGCCCGGGACTGGAACTGCTCGCGAGCGTGGACCGTATGGACCTGCCCGACCCGGAGACCCTGCTCGCCGACCCGGCGGGCGCCGTCCTGCCCGAGCGGGGCGATCTGCGCCAGGCCGTCCTCGACGGCGTGGTGGCCGCGGTCCGCGCGCGGCCCGACAGGGCCCGCTGGGACGCCGCCTGGGCGCTGCTCGTACGGGCGCTCGACACCGGTGCCCCGGACCTGGTGGTCGTTCCCGCGACCACCCTCGCGACGCTGCGCCGGGAGGACTGGGACGTCCCGGCGTCCATCGAGCGGCTGGCCGGAGCGGTGGCCCTCTCCCGGCGCGCGGACGACGCGGCGGCCCGTGTCGCGGTCGCCGCCGGGGCGCGACGATGACGGCGGCCGCGCCGGGCGTCCTGGACCTGGAGAAGCTCTACGCCGCCCGTCTGCACGCGGCTCGGGCCCGGCCCTACCTCGCGACGGCGCTGTTCGCCCTCCACACCGTCGAGTCGCGGTGGGTGCCGACGATGGCCGTCGACCGGCACTGGCGCTGCTACGTCTCGCCCGGGTTCGTGGACCGCACGCCCGTCGAGGGCCTGGCCGGTGTCTGGGTGCACGAGGTGTCGCACCTGCTGCGCGACCACCACGGCCGCAGCGAGCGGCTCGCCCGCGAACAGGGGCTCACCGGCCCGGCGGAGCGGCTGCGGATGAACATCGCCGCCGACTGCGAGATCAACGACGACGCGTTCGGCGAAGGGCTCGTCCGGCCCGAGGGCGCCGTCACGCCGGCGTTCCTGAAGCTGTCCTCCGGGGAGCTCATGGAGGACTACCTCCGCCAGTTCCGGCTCGGGCCGCTCACGCAGAGCCTGGCCTGGCTGGACTGCGGCAGCGGGGCCGACGGACACGAGCGGGAGTGGGACCTCGGGCCGGACGGCGCGCACGGCCTCAGCGCGCAGGAACGCGACGCGGTCCGCTTCCGGGTCGCGCAGGGCGTCAAGGCGCGCCCCGGGAGGAGCCCGGCGGGATGGCGGCGGTGGGCGGAGGAGGCCTTCCACCGGCCGCAGCCGTGGCGGGAGTTGCTGGGGGCCGCGGTCCGCTCCGCGGCCTCGGGGTCCGGGGCGGGGGAGGACTACACCTACGGCCGGCCGTCGCGGCGCTCCTCCTCGCTGCCCGGTGTCGTCCTTCCGAGCCTGCGCCGCAGACCGCCGAGGGTCTCGGTGGTCATCGACACCTCCGGGTCGGTGAGCGACACGGAGCTGGGAAGCGCCCTTCTGGAGGTCTCCGCGATCTCCCGCGCCGTGGGCGGCCGCCGCGACCTGGTCACCGTGGTCCCCTGCGACGCGGCCGCCGGGATCGCGCACCCGCTGTGCCGGGCCGAGGGGATTCCCCTCCTGGGCGGCGGTGGCACCGACCTGCGCTCGGGATTCACCACGGCGCTACGGGCACGGCCCCGCCCCGACGTCGTCGTGGTCCTGACCGACGGCCAGACCCCCTGGCCCGAGTCGCGGCCCCCGTGCCGGACGGTCGTGGGCCTCTTCCCGCGCGGGGACGACTCGTGGGACGAGGACGACCCCGACCACGTCCCCGACGAACCGCCGGCCTGGGCGCGGGTGGTCGAGATCGGCTAGGACCTGTCCTGGGGCGTGCCAGGTGTCGCCGGGCGGGCGGGACCCCGCGGACACGCCCCGGGGCCGTCCTACACGCTGTACCCCCCGTCCACCCCGAGCGCCTGTCCGGTGATGAAGCCCGCGCGGTCCGAGGCCAGGAACGCGACGGCCTCGGCGACGTCCCTCGCGGAGCCGAAGCGGCGCAGCGGGGTGTTGCGGCGGGTGATCTCCAGTGCCGCGTCGTCGAGTTCGCCGGAGCCGATCAGCCGGGCCGCGATGCCGTCGGTCAGCATGCCGGGCGCTACGCAGTTCACCCGGACGCCGTAGCGCCCCTCCTCGGCGGCCAGGGCGCGGGCGACCGCCTCGACCGCTCCCTTCGGTCCCGAGGAGAGCCCGTCGCGCACCGGGTACCGGCGGGTGGCCACGGTGGTGACCGCGACGACGCTGCCCCGGCTCTCCCGCAGCAGCGGCAGCGCGGGATGCGCCAGGTTGAAGAACGCGCCCGCGTCCACGTCGAGTTGGGTACGGAACTCGCTCGGCGTGACCTTGCTCAGGTGCACCATCGGCACGTGCGGGCCCGCCGCGTGGACGAGGGTGTGCAGTCCGCCGAACGCGGCGGCCGTCTCGGACACGGCGGCGGCGACGGCGCGTTCCCCGCCCAGGTCGAGCCGCAGGGAACGCACTCGGCGGCCCCGTTCCGCGAACTCCTCCGCGATCCCGGCGGCGAGCGCGTCGGCGGCCGCCCGGTCGGAGCGGTACGTGAACACCACGTCGCTGCCCCGCTCGGCGAGTATCCGCACGACCGCCGCTCCGATGCCGCCGGTGCCGCCGGCGACGAACGCGACCCCCTCGCGGTGCGAGAAGTCCGCTCGGTGCGAGAGGTCGGCCCGGTGCGGGGGATCCGACGGTTCCGGCATGGGCATCACCGTCCCAGGGAATCGGGAGACGGGTCATTCCAGCACGTCCGCGTCGAAGGCACCAGAAGGCGGGCGGGGCGGGGAAGGACCCCGGACGGGCGCGTCAGGCGTTGGACAGCGACACCTCGGTGGACTTGACGAGCGCGACGACCTCGGAACCCACCGAGAGGCCCAGGTCCGCGACCGCGTCCTCGGTGATCGCCGAGGTCAGCTCGCCGCCCGCGATCCGGACCTTGACGCCGGCCATGGCGTCGCCGGAGGTGATGCCGGTGACCGTGCCCGGGAGCCGGTTGCGGATGCTCAGCCCCTCCACCGGGCCGGTGGCGAGGGCGACCTCCGTGGACTTGACCAGGGCGCGCACGGTGGAGCCGGACGCCAGGCCGAGTTCCCGCACGGCCTCCAGGGTGATCGCCGCGGTGATCTCCTGTCCGGCGTCGAGGCGGACCTTCACCGTCGCCATCACCTCACCGGGGGTGACGGAGGTGACGGTGCCGGGGAGTCGGTTGCGGATGCTCAGGCTCATCGGGGGGCCTCGCTTGCTGTGCTGCGTGACGGATACGGGCGTGTATGCGTAGCTTGCCGCACGCGCCGGCTCCCGTTCCGGGTCGCGGACCGTGTCGTTGTTGAGCCGAACGGGTGACCATGCGTAAGAATTGCCCGGTGCAGACAACAAGTGCGAGCCAGGACGGGGTGGATCGATGACCGGCCACGACGTCACCGATGAACAGTGGGAAGGGCTCGCCCAGGTCGTTCCGTTGCGCGGCCGGGACGCCTGGCCGTCGGCGGTCCGTCACCGGTCGATCCCCGAGGCCGAGACCGAGACGCGGCGCCGTTTCGTGGTCCTGAGGGTGAACGTCTTCGCGGACGCCCGCGATGTCGCCGAGACGCTCATGTCGGGCGTCCCGGTGCTCCTCGACCTGACCGGCGCGGAGACCGAGGTCGCCAAGCGGGTCCTGGACTTCAGCACGGGAGTGGTCTTCGGCCTGGCCAGCGGCATGCACCGGGTCGACCGGAACGTGTTCCTGCTGACGCCCCCGGGGACCGAGGTGCGGGGGCTGATGGAGGGGGTCGGCGCTCCCGGCCTCTGACGGCCCGCGGAGGTGCGGCGGGTCCGGCGGGGTGCGCCCCGGGCCACGGGTTCGACGGCCTCCCGAGCGGGTGGCCGGGGCTTCCCGGCCGCCGGACCGGGGGCTTCGTCCCCCGATCGTAGGAAGGTCCCCCGGGCGTAACGGTTCGCCTCGGCGTGGGGGCCTACCGTCCGCATATGACCCTGTCCTCGCCGGAGGCCCCCGCGGCGGTGGAGGTGCGCCCGGTCCGTCCGGGCGTCACCGAGCTGCGGCTCGACGCCTTCGCCGCCCACCGCCGCGTCCGGTTCCCGCTCGGACCGCTCACCCTGGTCGCCGGTCCCAGCGGCAGCGGCAAGACGGCCGTGCTGCGGGCCCACGCGGCGCTCGCGCGGCTCGGCGCCGGGGCCGGACTCGCCGAGGTGTTCCCGGACCCGGTCGCCTGCGTGCCCGAGCGGTCCCGGCCCGACGCCCAGTACCGCCGCGGCTTCCGCATCGGCTGTACGGTCGACGGACCCGAAGGCCCGGTCCGGCTCGACATCGCCGTCCAGGCCGAACCCGAACTGCGCATCGTGGGCGAGCGGTTGTCGGCGGGCGGGCGGACCCTGCTGGAGACGGCGTTGCGCGACCCCGGCCGCTCCTCCGTCCAGGCGGCCTGGCACACCGGCGGGTCCTCGTCCGTGACACGGGTCCCGCTCCCCGACGACCGCCTCGGCACCGCGCTGCTGCCCCTGCGCGTGGCGGGCCGCACCGACGGGGAGCGCCGGGTCCTCGCCGCGGCCGAGCAGACGGTGCTCGCCCTGCGGTCCGTCTACGTCTGCGATCCGGACCCGGACTCCATGCGGGCCCCCGTCCCGCTCGGCCCGGGGCGGCTGCTGCGCGGCTGCGGCAACCTCGCCGAGGTGCTGTGGCGCACGAGGTCGGAGTGCGGCCACCGGTACGCCCACCTGGTCACGGCGGTCCGCGCCGGATGCGCCGGCCCGGTCACGGACGTGCTGGCCGAGGTGCTCGGCGACGGCGGCGTCCGCGCGCTCCTCGACCGGGGCGACGGCGTCCGTACGCCGCTGGGACTGCTCGGGGACGGCGAGTTGAGGTACCTCGCGCTCGCCCTCGTCCTGCTCACCGGGCCCGGTGTCCTGGAAGTCGACCCGGCGGGCGAGGTGCCGGCCGCGCTCCAGTCGCTGACCGTCCTGGCCGACGGCTTCGACCGCGGACTGGACGCCCGGCAGGCCGGGGAACTGGTGCGGCTGGCGGCGCGGATGTGCGAGCGGGGACACATCCGGCTGCTGGGGGCGGTGAGCGACGCGACGCACGCGTTCGGGACGGCCGGGGCCGCGGTGGTAGACCTGACGTCGTGAGTGAACTGGACGTAGCGACGCTGCAGCGCAGACTGGCCGAGTTCGCGGCCGCGCGGAACTGGCAGCCGTACCACACCCCCAAGAACCTGGTCGCCGCCCTGAGCGTGGAGGCGTCCGAACTCGTCGAGATCTTCCAGTGGTTGACGCCCGAGGAGTCGGCCCGCGTGATGCGGGACGCGGACACCGCGCACCGCGTCACCGACGAGGTCGCGGACGTCCTCGCCTATCTGCTCCAGTTCTGCGAGGTGCTGGGCATCGATCCGCTCGCCGCCCTCGACGCGAAGATCGACCGGAACGAGCGGCGGTTCCCCGCGCCGGAAAAACCCTGACGGGCCGGCCGCCGAACGGCGCACAAAACGGAACTGAATACTCTGTGTAGCCGTCGCGCGGTTTCGATGCGATTCCGTGTCCGCAGATTTCGGGCTTCCTCTGGCTTTCTGTCTCAAGGACCCTCACTCTGGGTAGTGAACAAGGGAGTTCGGGTGGACGTGCGAGAGCGCGTCGGACAGACGGGGGCAGCGCATGGAAGCGGTGCGGCTCATCGTGGCGAGCAGACGCGCCCTGGCGGAGAGCGGCGAGACTCCGGAGGTGATGGCGGAGGCGTGGCAGGCGCATTCCCTGGCGCAGGCGATCGGCAGCCGCTTCGCCGTGTCCGGACCACCTGAACTCCGGGGCGAGGCGCTGGGGTTGACCGAGCTGGCGGGCCGCGGCTGCGGAGTGCTCGGCGACCACGCCCGCGGGATCGGTGCCTTACGGGCCGCCCGGCTCACGGAGGTGGGCGACGCGCGCGAGGCCCTGCTCTGTCTCGGCGGCCTCCTCGCCGAGGTGGGCATCGCCCTGGTCGGCATCGCCTGTGCGGCGGACGACGAGGGGACGTACTGGCAGTGCATGGAGGCGATCGACGCGGCGGACGAGTCCCGGGACCGCGTCCTGGAGATGCTGCGCCGCCTCGCGGTGCGGGACGAGAAGCGCGTGGTGGAGCGGGACTCGGCCGCGGGGTAGGACGCCGCCCGGCGGGGCCGGTGCCGCCGTCCGCCCCGGCCGGGGCGTGGCGCCCGGCCGGAACCGCTCGCCGCGCCCCGGCCGAACCGCTCGCCGGGCCCGGCCGGTCAGCCGAGCTGCGGTGCCACCTCGGAGGCGATCAGGTCCAGGTGGTCCAGGTCGGTGAGGTCCAGCATCTGGAGGTACATCCGCTGCGAACCGACCTCCTGGTAGCGGGCGATCCGTTCGACGACCTCCGCCGGCGAGCCCGCGAGCCCGTTGGCCTTCAGCTCGTCGACATCGCGGCCGATGGCGTCCGCCCGCCGCCGCACCTCGCCGTCGGTGCGGCCGACGCACACCACCAGGGCGTTGGAGAGGGCGAGTTCGTCGTCCTCGCGCCCGGCCTGCCGCAACGCCGCGCGGACCCGGCCGAACTGCCGCTCCGTGTCCGGGACCGAGGCGAAGGGGATGTTGAACTCGTCGGCGTAGCGTGCCGCGAGGGCGGGGGTCCGCCTGGCGCCGTGGCCGCCGATCAGGACGGGCACCTTCGCCTGCGCGGGCTTGGGCAGCGCCGGTGAGTCCTTGAGCCGGTAGTACGTGCCGTCGAAGGTGAACCGCTCGCCGACCGGCGTTTCCCACAACCCCGTGACGACGGCGAGCTGTTCCTCCAGCCGGCCGAACTTCTCCTTCGGGAACGGAATGCCGTACGCCGTGTGCTCGGCCTCGTACCAGCCCGCACCCAGGCCGAGTTCGACACGGCCCCCCGACATCTGGTCGACCTGGGCGACCTGGATGGCCAGGACGCCCGGGAGGCGAAAGGTTCCGGCGGTCATCAAGGTGCCCAGGCGGATGCGGCTCGTCTCACGGGCGAGGCCGGCCAGGGTGATCCACGCGTCGGTCGGGCCGGGGAGCCCGTCGACGGAACCCATGTGCACGTAGTGATCGGAGCGGAAGAAGGCGTCGTAATGAAGGTCTTCGGCGGCTCTGGCGACGCGGAGCAGCGTCTCGTAGGTCGCACCCTGCTGGGGTTCGGTGAAGATTCGAAGATCCATGTATCCATCATGCACCGGTCACGACAGGCGCCCCCCGCCGAACCGCTGGCGCGTCCTTCCCCGCCCGCGCCGGGCTACCACCGCTGTATCGCGAGCTGGGGGTACAGGTCGATCAGCTCGCCGGAGAGGCCGGCCTTGACCTGGCGGGTGAGCGCGTCCGCCAGGACCTCGTGGGCGTCCGCCTCGATCCCGTCGAGCGCCTGGCCGGCGACACTGTGCGCGGAGACCTTGGGCACGTCGAGGCTCGCGGTCAGGTCCGTGTCGACGTAACCGACGTGCAGCCCGGTGACCTTGACTCCGCGCGGCTGGAGCTCCAGCCGCAGGGCGTTGCTCTGGGACCACAGGGCGGCCTTGGCGGCGCTGTAGCCGACGGCGCCGGGCACCGTGACCCACGACAGCACCGAGTGGACGGTGAGGATGTGCCCGTCCCCGTTGCGCTCCAGGGCCGGGACGAAGGCCCGCGTGGTGAGCAGCGGTCCGAAGAAGTTGACGTCGAACTCGCGCCGCACGTCCTCGACGGGGGAGTCCAGGAACGACGTGGGAGCCGTCGCGCCCGCGTTGTTGACCAGGACGGTGACGTCCTGGGCCCGCGCGGCGGCGGCCGCGACGGACGCGGGGTCGGTGACTTCCAGGGCCAGCGGCACCGCGTCGGGGTGCGTGACGGTCCGCGGGTCCCGGGCCGTCGCGTAGACCTTCCTGGCGCCGCGTTCGTAGAGGGCGTCCACGAAGGCCTTGCCGAGGCCGCGGCTGCCGCCCGTCACGAGCGCCACCGAACCGTCGATGCTGGTCATGATCTTCTCCTCTTGGGGGGCGCCGGGAATCGGGGGAACCGGGGCGGCCGATCGGGGGGAACGGGGCGGTCGAAGAGCGGCCGATGGTGCCGTCCTCCGTCCCGCACCATCGTAAACCGATCGGTTTTCCGTGCTGCCCGCCCGGTAAACCGATCGGTTTCCGAGGGGTGGGCGGAGAACGTAAGCTGAGCCCATGACACAGGCGACCTCGACCGCGACCGCCGGTTCACCGACCCGCGACCGACTGCTCGACGCGGCGGCCGAGCTCTTCTACCGCGAGGGCGTCGGCGTCGGTGTCGAGGCGCTGTGCCGGGTGGCCGGGGTGTCCAAGCGCTCGATGTACCAGCTCTTCGACAGCAAGGACGGCGTGCTGGCGGCGAGCCTGGAGCGCAGAGCGCCCGCGTACCTGGCGTTCCTGCTGCCCCCGGACGACGACCGGGGGCCGCGTGACCGCGTCCTGCACGTCTTCGGGCGCCTGGAGGAGATGGCCGCGCGCCCGGACTACCGCGGCTGTCCCTTCGTGGCCGTGACCGCCGAGCTGAAGGCGCCGGACCACCCGGCGAGCCTGGTGGCCCGCCGCTGCAAGGACGAGCTGACCGCGTTCTTCCGGCGGGAGGCGGAGCGCGGCGGAGCGGAGGACCCCGAGCTCCTGGCCCGCCAACTGACCGTCGCCTTCGACGGATCGGGCGTCCGGGCCGTCATGCAGGGCCAGGGCCTCGACGGCCTCGCCCTCGCGACCGCCGCCGCCCTGCTCGCCGGCGCGGGCGTGCGCGACGGGAGCGACGCCGCGCACCGCGTCCCGCGGAACCCCGCCTGACCCACGGCGTCCCACCGGCCGCCCAGCCCGGGCACCCCCGCCCGACCTGCCCGGAAACCTTCCGCCGGCCCCGGTCCCGCCGCCCGTGCGCGGTGAAAAACCCCGGGTCCACCTGCGGTTTCCGCTGTACGTTGTGGGGGCGCGCCGAGGGAGGGTGCCGCCCCCGCGGACGGCCGCGGCACGGTGTGGCCACGGGCCGCGTCGGCCGGGGACGGGCCGGGAGCGGCGACGGCCGAGGCGCGCTCGCCCACGCCGTGGTCCCCGGCGTCCGGCAGGCGCGCACCGCGCGCCGACCGGGCGACCCGCCGGTCCCCCGCGGCTCAGAAGACGTTTCGAGGCAGACACACCGTGTTCCTGACGATCAGTACCACCGGTACCCCAGAACGGCCCGCGACCGATCTCGGCTTTCTGCTGCACAAGCATCCGGACAACGCGCAGAAGTTCTCGACCTCGTACGGAACGGCGCACGTGCTGTACCCCGAGGCGACCGCCGAGCGGTGCACGGCCGCACTGCTCCTCGAGGTCGACCCGGTGGCGCTGGTCCGGCGGGGCAAGGGGAAGGGGAAGGGGCGCGGCGGCGCCCCCGACGCGGCCCTCGCGCAGTACGTCAACGACCGCCCGTACGCCGCGTCCTCGCTGCTCGCCGTGGCGATCGGCGCCGTGTTCTCCAGCGCGATGAAGGGCCAGTGCAACGCCCGGCCCGAGCTGCCCGCCGAGACCATACCCCTGCGCATCGAGGTGCCCTCGCTGCCCGCACGCGGCGGCGTCGACCTCGTACGGGCGCTCTTCGAGCCGCTGGGCTGGACGGTGACGGCCGAGGCCGTGCCGCTCGACGACCGCTTCCCGGAGTGGGGCGACTCCCGCTACGTACGCCTGGAGCTGGCGTCGCGGGAGCTGACGCTCGCCGAGGCGCTGCGGCACCTGTACGTGCTGCTTCCGGTCCTCGACGACGCCAAGCACTACTGGGTGGCGTCCGACGAGGTCGACAAGCTGCTGCGGGTCGGCGAGGGCTGGCTGCAGGACCACCCGGAGCAGAAGCTGATCACCAGCCGCTATCTCTCCCGGCGCTGGTCGCTGACCCGGGAGGCCCTGGAGCGGCTCGAACTCGCCCGGCTCGCCGAGACCGACGACATCGCGGTCGAGGAGATCGACAACGCCGTCGACGAGGAGACCGACACCGAGGAGAAGCCGGTACCGCTCGCCGTGCAGCGCCGGGACGCGATCCTCGCCGCGCTGCACTCGTCCGGAGCGAGCCGTGTCCTCGACCTCGGCTGCGGACAGGGCCAGTTGGTGCAGGCGCTGCTCAAGGACACCCGGTTCACCGAGATCGTCGGTGTCGACGTGTCGATGCGCGCGCTCACCATCGCCTCGCGCCGCCTCAAGCTGGACCGCATGGGGGAGCGGCAGGCCGCCCGCGTCCAGCTCCTCCAGGGCTCGCTCGCCTACACCGACCGCCGGCTCAAGGGGTACGACGCCGCCGTGCTCAGCGAGGTGATCGAGCACCTCGACCTGCCCCGGCTGCCCGCACTCGAGTACGCGGTGTTCGGCTCCGCCCGCCCGCGGACCGTCCTCGTGACGACGCCGAACGTCGAGTACAACGTCCGCTGGGAGACCCTGCCCGCCGGACACTCCCGGCACGGTGACCACCGGTTCGAGTGGACCCGCGAGGAGTTCCGCACCTGGGCCCGCGGGGTGGCCGGACGGCACGGCTACGACGTGGAGTTCACCCCCGTCGGTCTCGACGACCCCGAGGTCGGCCCGCCCACCCAGATGGCCGTCTTCACCCTGGCCACCGGCACCACCGGCACCACCGGCACCACCGGCACCACCGGCACCACCGGCACCACCGGCACCCCGAACACGAAGGAGGAGAAGGCCGCATGAGCGAGCGACACGACCAGGGGCGCGTGCTGCCCGTCACCGACCTCTCCCTCGTGGTGCTGATCGGCGCCTCGGGCTCCGGCAAGTCGACCTTCGCCCGGCGGCACTTCAAGCCGACGGAGGTCATCTCCAGCGACTTCTGCCGGGGGCTGGTCGCCGACGACGAGAACGACCAGAGCGCCAGCGGCGACGCCTTCGACGTCCTGCACTACATCGCCGGCAAGCGGCTCGCGTCCGGCCGCCGGACCGTCGTCGACGCCACCAGCGTCCAGCAGGACAGCCGCCGCCAGTTGATCGAGCTGGCCAGGAAGTACGACGTGCTGCCCATCGCCATCGTGCTCGACGTGCCCGAGGAGGTCTGCGCCGAGCGCAACGCGACGCGCACCGACCGCGCCGAGATGCCGCGCCGCGTGATCCAGCGCCACATCCGCGAACTGCGGCGCTCGCTGCGCTCCCTGGAGCGTGAGGGCTTCCGCAAGGTGCACGTCCTGCGCGGGGTGGCGGACGTCGAGAACGCGACGGTGGTGACCGAGAAGCGGTTCAACGACCTGACCCACCTCACCGGCCCGTTCGACATCGTCGGCGACATCCACGGCTGCGCCTCGGAGCTGGAGACCCTGCTCGGCAAGCTCGGCTACGTCGACGGCGTGCACCCCGAGGGCCGTACGGCCGTGTTCGTCGGAGACCTCGTCGACCGCGGCCCGGACTCGCCGGGCGTGCTGCGCCGCGTGATGTCCATGGTCGGCTCGGGCAACGCCCTGTGCGTGCCCGGCAACCACGAGAACAAGCTCGGCCGCCACCTCAAGGGCCGCCAGGTCCAGCACACGCACGGACTCGCCGAGACCGTCGAGCAGCTGGGCGCGGAGAGCGAGGAGTTCCGCGCCACGGTACGGGAGTTCATCGACGGACTGGTCAGCCACTACGTCCTCGACGGCGGACGCCTCGTCGTCTGCCACGCCGGTCTGCCCGAGAAGTACCACGGCCGCACCTCGGGCCGGGTGCGCTCGCACGCCCTGTACGGCGACACGACCGGGGAGACCGACGAGTTCGGGCTGCCCGTGCGCTACCCGTGGGCGGAGGACTACCGGGGCCGCGCGGCGGTGGTGTACGGACACACCCCGGTTCCCACGGCCACCTGGCTCAACAACACCATCTGCCTGGACACCGGCGCGGTGTTCGGCGGCAAGCTCAGCGCCCTGCGCTGGCCGGAGCGCGAGCTCGTCGACGTACCTGCCGAGCGGGTCTGGTACGAGCCGGCCAAGCCGCTGGCCACCGAGGCGCCCGGCGGTCACGAGGGCCGTCCGCTGGACCTCGCCGACGTGCACGGCCGCAGGGCCGTCGAGACCCGGCACGCCGGACGGGTGGCCGTCCGCGAGGAGAACGCGGCGGCGGCCCTGGAGGTCATGAGCCGCTTCGCGGTGGACCCCCGGCTGCTCCCGTACCTCCCGCCGACGATGGCGCCGACCGCGACCTCGCACCTCGACGGTTATCTGGAACACCCCGCCGAGGCCTTCGCCCAGTACCGGGAGGACGGGGTCGAGCGGGTCGTGTGCGAGGAGAAGCACATGGGGTCGCGTGCGGTGGCCCTGGTCTGCCGGGACGCGGACGCGGCGCGCGAGCGGTTCGGCGTCGACGGCCCCACCGGCTCGCTGTACACCCGCACCGGCCGCCCCTTCTTCGACGACGCCGCCGTCACCGAGGAGATCCTCGGCCGGGTGCGCGCCGCCGTGACCGAGGCCGGGCTGTGGGAGGAGCTGGGCACCGACTGGGTGCTGCTGGACGCCGAGTTGATGCCGTGGTCGCTGAAGGCGTCCGGGCTGCTGCGCAGTCAGTACGCCGCTGTCGGCGCCGCGTCCGGCGCGGTGTTCCCCGGTGTGCTGGCCGCGCTCGAAGGGGCGGCGGCGCGGGGCGTCGACGTCACGGACCTGCTGGCGCGCCAGCGTGAACGGGCCTCGGACGCGGCCGCGTTCACGGACGCGTACCGGCGCTACTGCTGGACCACGGACGGCCTCGAAGGCGTCCGCCTCGCGCCGTTCCAGATCCTGGCCGTCCAGGGCCGGAGCCTCGCCGCGCTGCCGCACGACGAGCAACTCGCCCTGATCGACCGGATCGTGGAGAACGACGGCAGCGGGCTGCTGCACACCACCCGGCGGCTCTTCGTCGACACCGGTGACCCGGAGTCGGTGCGGGCCGGTGTCGACTGGTGGCTGGAGATGACCGGCCGCGGCGGCGAGGGCATGGTCGTGAAGCCGGTCGGCGCGGTGGTGCGCGGCGAGAACGGGCGCTTGGTGCAGCCCGGCATCAAGTGCCGGGGCCGCGAGTACCTGCGGATCATCTACGGTCCGGAGTACACCCGCCCCGAGAACCTCGCCCGGCTGCGCGGCCGCTTCCTCAACCACAAGCGGTCCCTGGCCGTCCGCGAGTACGCGCTCGGCCTCGAAGCACTGGACCGCCTGGCCGAGGGCGAGCCCCTGTGGCGCGTCCACGAGGCGGTCTTCGGAGTCCTCTCCCTGGAATCCGAACCGGTGGACCCCCGCCTGTAGCGAACCCCCGGGCGGTGGCGCCCCGTCAGGGGCGCGGGGAACTGCGCGATCAGCCCCCACCGGGCCAGCAGCCGAATCCTGGACCCACCGGGACCGGTAGTCGCCGGCCCAGGTGGGGCGCCCCGGAAGGGGCGCGGGGAACTGCGCGATCAGCCCCCACCGGGGCCGCAGCCGAAAAGGCCCCCGACCGGGGGCACCCGGTCGGCCCCGGCCGGGAAAAGCCCGGTCCGGGGCGCCGGGGCCGGCGGGGGCCCGGCGCCACCGGTCGGCGAGGGAGCGAAGCGAACCTAGCCGACCAGGCGGAGCCGAACCCCCGCCACCCCCACGTGCACCGTCTGTCCCCAGGCAAGCTCCACCGCATCCCCCTCCATCCCGTCCCCGAACACGACGAGCCGGTCCGACTCCACCGTGAGGGACAGCCGTCCGGACCCGGTGAGCTCGCCGGCCACGAGCGAGGTGCCCGTGGCCGGCGAGGGCCAGGCCTCGCGGACGAACCAGAGCAGCCGCTCGTCCTTGGGCCCCGGCAACGGCAGCCGCTCACCCCGCTCCTGCCACACCGAGCGGAGCCAGCCGGTGGCCCCGGTCCCGGTCCCCACCAGCACCCCGGAGGACGCCTGGGGCTCGACGGCACCCCCGTACTCGTCGAGCCCCAGCCGGTAGCGGGCCGTCTGGTGGCCCGCGGCTCCGAGGTAGATCTCGTTGAGCGCGACCAGCCGCTGCGTGTCGTCGGCGACCGCCTCGACCATGGTCAGCTCGTCGGCCCCGCTCCCGTGCGCCGAGGCGAGCAGCGCGCCCGCGTCCCCGGGCCGGTGCCGCACCAGCACACCCGGATTGCGTCCGGGGTCGGCGTCGATCCCCACCACGGGCTGTCCCGACAGGTACTTGGCGACGTTGGCGACCAGCCCGTCCTGGCCGACCACGACCACCACGTCCTCCGGCGCGAACAGGAACCGGTCCAGGTCGGCCCGCTCGACCCGGGCCTGACGCCAGGTCAGTGGAATGGCCGACACGACCTCGGCGAGCGCCTCGCGGGCCCGCCGGTGCCGCTCCGCGACCTCCGCGATGTCCCGGCCGCGCGAGGACAGGAAGAACGCCGCCTGCCCGTGCGTGCCGTGCCGGGCCGTCAGCTCCTCGTACTCCGTGGTCCGGTGGACGAGGACGGCCCGGGGCGCGAGACTCACGCCGGGTCTCCGGCGGTCCCGTTGCCGAGCTTGGCGAGCAGTCCGGTGAGGACGTCGGGCGAGAGCGTGAGGTTCTCGATCCGCGGCAGGTTCTCGGCGAGCCGGCTGCCGGTCAGCGCGTGCAGCACGGCGACGTCGACGTCGCCGTGGACCCGCAGCCAGGCCGCCTGCGCCTCGGCCCGCGCCGCTCCGACCTCGCGCGCCGCCTGCGCCTCGGCCCCGGCGAGCCGCACCTTGCGCGTGGCCTCCGCCTCGGCGAGCCGCAGCGACCGGGCGGCCTCCGCCTCGGCCAGCCGGACCGTGCGGGCCGCCTCGGCCCCGGCGCGCACCGCGTCCGCCGCCGCGTGCTCCTCCGCCTCGCGGCGGGCGTTCGTGCCCTGCTGCTCGACCAACCGCTCCTCGCGCCGGGCGAGTTCGATCCGGCTGGCGAGTTCGTTCTCGGCGATGGCACGCTCCCGCTCGACGGCGACCGCCCGGCGCTCGTACGTGGCCTTGTCCGCGTCCTGCTGGATCTGCTCGCGGGCGGGGGTGCGCAGCGCCCGCTCCACCTCGGGCTCCGGGCGCAGCGCGACGACCCGCACCGCGACCACCTCGATGCCGGTGGCGGGCAGCCGGGGTTCGGCGGCGAGGCCGTCCGCGATCCGCTCCCGTACCGCCGCGACGCCGTCGACCAGGGCGGACGCCAGCGAGGTGCGGGCCAGCACGTCGAGCGCGTGCTGCTGGGCCGTCTCGGTCAGCAGCGAGCCGAGCTGCTCCAGCGGTGCGCCGCGCCAGGCGCCGGAGTCGGGGTCTATGGAGAAGTCGATGCGGGCGGCCGCCACCGCGGGGTCGCTGATCCGGTAGGTCACGGTCGCCTGTACCGCGACGTCCTGGAAGTCGGACGTACGGGCGTGGAAGGTCATCGCCAGCTCGCGGTCGTCGACGGGCACTTCGGAGAGTGCCGCGGTCAGCGAGCGGTACCAGAAGCTGAGCCCGGGGCCGTCGTGGACCAGTTGCCCCGACCTGTGGTGCCGGATGTGGGCGGTGGGCGCCCCGCGCAGATGCCGCCAGCCGAGGCGTCGCGTGATGTCGGCCATGAGTACCCCCTCGCCGCCGGACGGTCCCGGCGGTACCGCGTCCTTTATTGTCGTCACTGAGACGATAACGAATCCACCCGCTTATCGTCAAGGGGACGAAATGAATGCGGTGCGGCTCGGGCGATCCACGGGTGAACACGCGTCCGGATGGTCAGGATGGAGGCATGGGATTCCACGTCGACTCCGAGGCCGGGCGGCTGCGCCGCGTCATCCTGCACCGGCCCGATCTCGAGCTCAAAAGGCTCACCCCCAGCAACAAGGACGCGCTCCTCTTCGACGACGTGCTGTGGGTGCGCCGGGCACGCGCCGAACACGACGGGTTCGCCGACGTGCTGCGCGACCGTGGGGTCACCGTCCACCTCTTCGGCGACCTGCTCGCCGAGACGCTGGCGGCGGGGGAGGCCAGGTCGCTCGTCCTGGACCGGGTCTTCGACGAGAAGGAGTACGGGCCGCTCGCCACCGACCACCTCCGGGCCGCCTTCGAGGCCATGCCCGCCCCGGAACTGGCGTCCGCGCTCGTCGGCGGCATGACCAAGCGCGAGTTCCTGGAGGCGCACGCGGAGCCCACCTCCGTGCGCTTCCACGTCATGGACCTCGACGACTTCCTCCTGCGCCCGCTGCCCAACCACCTCTTCACCCGCGACACCTCCGCCTGGATCTACGACGGGGTCTCCATCAACGCCATGCGCTGGCCGGCCCGGCAGCGCGAGACCGTGCACTTCGAGGCGATCTACCGGCACCACCCGCTGTTCCGCGGGGAGGGCTTCAACCTCTGGTCGGAGGGCCAGGCGGACTACCCGTCCACCATCGAGGGCGGTGACGTCCTCGTCATCGGCAACGGCGCGGTGCTCATCGGAATGAGCGAGCGGACGACGCCCCAGGCCGTCGAGATGCTCGCCCACAAGCTGTTCGCGGCCGGCTCGGCCCGCACCATCGTGGCGCTCGACATGCCCAAGCGGCGTGCGCTCATGCATCTCGACACCGTGATGACGATGGTCGACGGCGACATCTTCACGCAGTACGCCGGGCTCGGCATGCTCCGCTCGTACACCATCGAGCCGGGCGTCGGGGACAAGGAACTGAAGGTCACCGACCATCCCCCGGAGCACATGCACCGCGCCATCGCCGCGGCGCTCGGCCTGAACGAGATCCGGGTCCTGACCGCCACGCAGGACGTGCACGCGGCCGAGCGGGAGCAGTGGGACGACGGCTGCAACGTCCTCGCCGTCGAGCCGGGTGTCGTCATCGCCTACGAGCGCAACGCCACCACCAACACCCATCTGCGCAAGCAGGGCATAGAGGTGATCGAGATCCCGGGCAGCGAGCTGGGCAGGGGCCGGGGCGGCCCCCGCTGCATGAGCTGTCCCGTCGTGCGGGACCCCGTGTAGGGGCCCGTGCGGGCCGATGGGCGGGGCCGTCGCGCGGAGTCGAACGACCGGCCGCATATAAATGCTGGGCGTCGTATAGAATTCCAGGCGTCCGGTCCCGTCCTCGTCCCCGTCATCCCTGGAGCGCCCCCATGGCGACAGTCCCGACAGCCCTCGCCGGCCGTCACTTCCTCAAGGAGCTGGACTTCACGGAGGAGGAGTTCCTCGGCCTGGTCGAGCTGGCGGCCGGACTCAAGGCGGCCAAGAGGGCCGGGGCGGAGACCCGGTACCTCCAGGGCAGGAACATCGCGCTGATCTTCGAGAAGACCTCGACGCGCACCCGCTGCGCCTTCGAGGTCGCGGCCGCGGACCAGGGCGCCTCGACGACGTATCTGGACCCGGCCGGCTCGCAGATCGGCCACAAGGAGTCCGTGAGGGACACCGCCCGGGTGCTCGGCCGGATGTTCGACGCGATCGAGTACCGCGGCGACGGCCAGGCCACGGTGGAGGAGCTGGCCGCCCACGCCGGAGTGCCGGTCTACAACGGCCTCACCGACGAGTGGCACCCCACCCAGATGCTGGCCGACGTCCTCACGATGACCGAGCACTGCGCGAAGCCGATCGGCGAGACCGCCTTCGCCTATCTGGGCGACGCCCGTTTCAACATGGGCAACTCGTACGTGATCACCGGCGCGCTGCTCGGCATGGACGTGCGGATCGTGGCCCCGAAGGCCTACTGGCCGGCCGACGGGATCGTCGCGCGGGCCCGCGAGCTCGCCGTGAAGAGCGGTGGCTCCGTCACCCTCACCGAGGACGTGGCCGAGGGCGTCCGGGGCGCCGACTTCGTCGCCACCGACGTCTGGGTCTCCATGGGGGAGCCCAAGGAGGTGTGGGCCGAGCGCATCGGCGCCCTCGTCCCGTACGCCGTGACCATGGACGTGCTGCGTGCCACCGGGAACCCGGACGTCAGGTTCCTGCACTGCCTGCCGGCCTTCCACGACCTCGGCACCCGGGTCGGCCGCGAGCTGTACGAGGTGTACGGACTCGACTCGCTGGAGGTCACCGACGAGGTCTTCGAGTCGGAGCACTCCATCGTGTTCGACCAGGCCGAGAACCGGTTGCACACCATCAAGGCGATCATGGTCGCCACGCTGGCTTGAGCTCTGGGCTCTGGGCCCGGGACGCCTGAGTCCGGGGCCCTGGTTCCTGGATCGTCCCGCTACAGCGCCGGGCGCCGCTGGGCGGGGATCACGGGCAGCCTGAACCAGACCGCCTTGCCGGAGTCGGTGGGGCGGTGTCCGCAGGCCGAGCTGAGGGCGCGGAGCAGCAGCAGGCCGCGCCCGTGCTCCTGCCAGGGGTCCGGCTCGCCGGGCGGGTGCGGCAGCGTGAGGTCGAGGGGCGGCACGGGGTCCGGGTCGTGCACCTCGACCCGGCAGCCGGTCGGCATCAGCTCCACGACCAGCTCTATCGGTCCGTCGCCCGCGGTGTGCTCGACGGCGTTGGCGACCAGTTCGGCGGTGAGCAGCTCGGCGGTGTCGCTGTCGGCCGCGTGCTCCCGTTCCGAGAGTGCCCTGCGGACCAGGGCGCGGGCCACCGGCACGGCCGCGAAGGTGTGCGGCAGGGCGATGCGCCAGAAGGCGGGTACTGGGGTGTCGTGCAAGGCGGGTCCGTTCGTGGAGCAGGCTGTCCTGCATGCAACCTAAGGAATGGTACGGCGCCATCACGTGAACGTGCTCGGCGGACTTTCTCGGGACATCGGCCGATGTGTCCCCGGCCGAGGCGGGGCCTCTTCCCGGGACATTTGGTCCGATGACGGCTGTGTACCCGGACGAACGGTCCTCCTCCCCTGTCCGGACCGGCCGTTACACGGCTGACGAGAGCCCGTGACGTCGTGACGGACCGCGGCCCCCGCGCCGTCCTCCCGTTCACGACCTGAGGCCGCTGCCGCGCCGCGCGCGGCCCACCCTTCACGGCTCGTACCCGCGGCGCCACGTCACGTCACGATCCCGCGTCCGCCCGGCCGCCCCGGCGGGACGCGGAGCCGCCTCCCGCCCGGCGATCGTCCTATCGCGCACTCGTGACGACGGTCACGAATGAGTGATAACTTGGAGGGACAGCCGTACAGCGTCGCCCCCGCCCTAGGAGGCCGCCCGCCATGAGTCCCTTCACCGGCTCCGCCGGCCGCACCGCCGACTGGCGGCATCTGAGGTACGAGCTCACCGACGGCGTCGCCACGGTCACCCTGGCCCGCCCCGAGAAACTGAACGCCCTCACCTTCGGTGCCTACGCCGACCTGCGCGACCTGCTCGCCGAGCTGTCCCGCGAGCGGTCCGTGCGCGCCCTGGTGCTCGCCGGCGAGGGCCGCGGGTTCTGCTCCGGCGGCGACGTCGACGAGATCATCGGCGCGACCCTCTCCATGGACACCGCCCAGCTCCTCGACTTCAACCGCATGACCGGTCAGGTCGTCCGCGCCGTACGGGAATGCCCGTTCCCGGTCGTCGCCGCGGTGCACGGGGTGGCGGCCGGCGCCGGAGCCGTGCTGGCGCTCGCCGCGGACTTCCGGGTGGCCGACCCGAGCGCCCGCTTCGCCTTCCTGTTCACCCGGGTCGGGCTGTCCGGGGGCGACATGGGCGCGGCCTACCTGCTGCCCCGGGTGGTCGGGCTCGGCCACGCGACCCGGCTGCTGATGCTCGGCGAACCGGTGCGGGCGCCCGAGGCCGAACGCATCGGGCTGATCAGCCAGCTCACCGACGAGGGGCACGCCGACGAGGCCGCCCAGGCGCTGGCCCGCCGTCTCGCCGACGGCCCGGCCCTGGCGCACGCCCAGACCAAGGCACTGCTCACCGCCGAACTGGACATGCCGCTCGCGGCCGCCGTCGAACTGGACGCCGCGACCCAGGCCCTGCTCATGAACGGCGAGGACTACACCGAGTTCCACGCCGCCTTCACCGAGAAGCGGGCCCCGAAGTGGCGGGGGAGGTGAGTCCGGGATGAGCGGGAGGTCCGGCGCGAAGCGTGTCGCGGTGATCGGCGGAGGCCCCGGCGGACTCTACGCCGCGGCCCTCCTCAAACGCCTGGACCCGGACCGCGAGATCACCGTCTGGGAACGCAACGCGCCCGACGACACCTTCGGCTTCGGCGTCGTCCTGTCCGACGAGACCCTCGGCGGCATCGAGCACGCCGACCCGGTCGTGTACGCCGCGCTCCGGGCCGAGTTCGTCCGCTGGGACGACATCCACGTCGTGCGCCGCGGAGTGCGGCACACCTCCGGCGGCCACGGCTTCGCCGCGCTCGGACGGCACCGGCTCCTGGAGATCCTGCACGAACGCTGCCGCTCGCTCGGCGTCGACCTGCGCTTCACCACCGAGGCCCCGCCCGTGGACGAACTCATGGCGGCCTGCGACCTCGTCGTCGCCGCCGACGGCGTGCACAGCCTCACCCGCGCGGCCCACGCGGAGGTGTTCCGCCCCTCGGCGGAGGAACACCGCTGCCGCTACATCTGGCTCGCCGCCGACTTCGCCTTCGACGCCTTCCGCTTCGAGATCGCCGAGACCGAACACGGCGTGATGCAGCTGCACGGCTACCCGTACTCGGCCGACGCCTCCACCGTCATCGTCGAGATGCGCGAAGAGGTCTGGCGCGCCTCGGGGTTCGCGGACCTCGGCGAGGCGGAGTCCGTCGAACGGTGCGGCAAGATCTTCGCGGACGCGCTCGGCGGACGCCCGCTGCGCTCCGGCAACTCGACGTGGACGCGCTTCCGCACGATCGTCAACGAACGCTGGTCGCACGGCAATCTGGTCCTGCTCGGCGACGCCGCGCACACCGCGCACTTCTCCATCGGCTCCGGGACCAAGCTCGCCGTCGAGGACGCGCTCGCGCTGGCCGCCTGTCTGGAGGAACAGCCCTCGACGGCCGAGGCGTTGGCGGCCTACGAGGAGGAACGGCGCCCGGTCGTCGCCTCCACCCAGCGGGCCGCCCGTGCCAGCCTCGAATGGTTCGAGGACCTCGGCCGCCATCTCGGCCAGCCCGCCCGGCAGTTCGCGTTCAACCTGCTCACCCGCAGCCGCCGGGTCACGCACGACAACCTGCGGCTGCGCGATCCCCGCTTCGTGGCCGCGGTCGAGCGCGAGTTCCGCTGCCCGCCCGGCACCCCGCCGATGTTCACCCCGCTGCGGCTGCGCGGACTGACCCTGCGCAACCGGGTCGTCGTCTCCCCGATGGACATGTACTCGGCCGTGGACGGGGTCCCCGGCGACTTCCACCTCGTCCACCTGGGCGCGCGGGCCCTGGGCGGTGCGGGACTGGTGATGACCGAGATGGTGTGCGTCAGCGCGGAGGGGCGCATCACCCCCGGATGCGCGGGCCTCTACACCGGCCGGCAGGCCGATTCCTGGCGGCGGATCGTGGACTTCACACACCGTCAGGCGCCGGGCACCGCGATCGGCCTCCAGCTCGGCCACGCCGGCCGCAAGGGCTCGACACGGCTGATGTGGGAGGGCATCGACGAACCCCTGCCGGACGGCAACTGGCCGCTCGTGGCCGCCTCCCCGATCCCGTACAAGCCGGGCAGTCAGACACCCCGCGAGCTCTCGCGCGCCCAGCTCACCGATCTGCGCGAGCAGTTCACCGCGGCCGCCTGCCGTGGTGCCCGCTGCGGCTTCGACCTCCTCGAACTGCACTGCGCCCACGGCTACCTGCTCTCCGGCTTCCTCTCCCCGCTGACCAACCGGCGCACCGACGCGTACGGCGGATCGCTGGAGAAGCGGCTGCGCTTCCCGCTGGAGGTGTTCGACGCGATGCGGGCGGCGTGGCCCGCCGAACGCCCGATGACCGTGCGCATCTCCGCCACCGACTGGGCCGACGGCGGCACCACCGGGGACGACGCGGTCGCGATCGCCCGGGCCTTCGCCGCGCACGGCGCCGACGCCGTGGACGTGTCGACCGGCCAGGTGGTGGCGGACGAACACCCCGAGTACGGCCGCTCGTACCAGACGCCGTACGCGGACCGGATCCGCCACGAGACCGGGATCCCGGTGATCGCCGTCGGCGCGATCTCGTCCTGGGACGACGTCAACTCCCTGATCCTGGCCGGGCGGACCGACCTGTGCGCGCTCGCCAGGCCGCACCTGTACGACCCGAACTGGACGCTGCACGCGGCGGCCGAGCAGGGCTACGAAGGGCCGGGCGCCGTCTGGCCGGCGCCCTACCGCGCGGGCAGCCGCCCTCCCCGGACCGGCCGCACCGACGCCCCCAGACCCCGGCTCACCCTGGGTACCCGGTAGCGTCCGGGTGCCCCGGCCACGGAGGCACCCCGGCGAACTCCGCGCCCGCGTCCCGCAGTCGCTCGTGCAGCGCCCGGAAGACGGCGGCCGAGCGGGCGCCGGGCCAGTCGCCGGGGAGCAGGGCCGCGGGCAGTCCCGGGTCGGTGTAGGGGAGATGGCGCCAGGAGTCGAGGGCGAGCAGATAGTCGCGGTACGCCTCGTCGGGCGGGGTGTCCGTCCGCTCCTCCCACGTGTGCAGCACCCGGGCGTGCCGGCCGAGGAACGCCTCGTGCTCCTTGGCGATCGCGGTCAGGTCCCACCAGCGCGCCACCGCGTCCGCCGTCCCGGCGAACCCCAGGTGCTCGCCCCGGAACAGCTCCACGTACCCGTCGAGCCGCAGCCGTTCCAGGGTGTGCCGGGTCTCCTCGTACAGCCGTGCCGGGGCGATCCACACACCGGGGGCGGCCGTGCCGAAACCGAGGCCCGCCAGCCGCGAGCGCAGGACGTGCCGCTTCTGCCGCTCCGACTCGGGCACGGAGAACACGGCGAGCACCCAGCCGCCGTCCTCGGGGGGCGCCGTCGCGTACACCCTGCGGTCGCCGTCCTCCAGCAACTGCCGCGCGTCGGGCGACAACGCGTACCCGGCCGCGCCCGCCGCGGTGCGTGCCGGCTCCAGCAGTCCGCGGCGCTTGAGCCGGGACACCGACGAACGCACCGAGGGCGCGTCCACGCCGACCGCGGCGAGGAGCCGGATCAGCTCGGCCACCGGCACCGGGCCGGGCGTGAAGCGGCCGTAGGCGCCGTAGAAAGTGACGATGAGGGACCGGGGGGCGTGGTGCTCTGACACGTTGATCACTCTAGTGCGCGAAGATCACTTGGAATCGCCGTCGGCGGCCGGGCCGCCCTCGGCCGAGGAGGCCGGCTCCCGCGGGACAGCCGCCGGCGGGGTGACGGTACCACCGGCGGAACGGTCCTCCTCCCGCAGTCTGAACCGCTGGAGCTTGCCCGTGGCGGTCCGCGGCAGCGCGTCCAGGAAGACGATCTCGCGGGGGCACTTGTACGGCGCCAGCTCGGACTTGAGGAAGGCGCGCAGCGCCTCGGCGTCCCGGCGGCCGCCCTCCCTGAGCACGGTGTAGGCCACCACGACCTGCCCGCGCGCCTCGTCGGGCCGCCCGACGACGGCCGTCTCCAGGACGTCCGGGTGCCGCAGCAGCGCCTCCTCGACCTCGGGGCCCGCGATGTTGTACCCCGCCGAGATGATCATGTCGTCGGCGCGGGCCACGTAGCGGAAGTAGCCGTCGGGGTCGCGCACGTAGGTGTCGCCGGTGATGTTCCAGCCGTCGCGCACGTACTCCCGCTGCCGGGGATCGGCGAGGTACCGGCAGCCGACCGGACCGCGCACGGCGAGCAGGCCCGGTTCGCCGTCCGGCACCGGCGTCCCCCCGTCGTCGACCACCCGCGCCTGCCAGCCCGGCACGGGCACGCCCGTCGCGCCCGGGCGGATGTCGTCGTCGGCGGCGGAGATGAAGATGTGCAGCAGCTCGGTGGCGCCGATGCCGTTGATGATGCCGAGCCCGGTGCGCGCCCGCCAGTCCCGCCAGGTCGCCGCGGGAAGGTTCTCGCCGGCCGACACGCAGCGCCGCAGCGACCCGATGTCGTGCCCGTCCGGCCCCGCCGGTTCCGCCAGCATCGCCCGGTAGGCGGTCGGCGCGGTGAACAGAACGGAGACCCGGTGCTCGGCGATCGCGGGCAACAGCTGTGTGGGGCCCGCCTGTTCGAGCAGCAGGGAGCAGGCACCGGCGCGCAGCGGGAAGACCACGAGACCGCCGAGCCCGAACGTGAAACCCAGGGGAGGGCTGCCCGCGAAGACGTCGTCCTCGCGCGGCCGCAGCACGTGCTTCGAGAACGTGTCCGCGATCGCCAGCACGTCGCGGTGGAAGTGCATGCAGCCCTTGGGCCTGCCGGTGGTGCCCGAGGTGAACGCGATCAGCGCCACGTCGTCGGCGGCCGTGTCCGCCGCGTCGAAGGGCTCGCCGGGGGCGCCGGTGATCCGCAGCAGCAGGTCGTCGGGCGCGTCACCGCCGTACGTCGTGACCCGCAGCCCCGGCACCTCCGCCTTGGCCAGGTCGTCGACCGAGCGGACGTCGCACAGGGCGTGGCTCACCCGCGCGATCGAGCACATCGTGCCCAGTTCGTGCGGCCGCTGCTGCGCGAGCACCGTGACGGCGACCGCGCCCGCCTTCAGCACCGCCAGCCAGCAGGCCGCCAGCCACGGTGTGGTCGGACCGCGCAGCAGCACCCGGTTGCCCGGCACGACGCCCAGCTCGCCGGTCAGCACGTGGGCGATCCGGTCGACACGGGCGCGGAGCTGTCCGTACGTCCACGGCGCGCCGGACGGCGTGCGGAACGCCGGGCGCCCGGGGGCGGTGTCCGCGAGGAGCTCGGCGGCACAGTTGAGCCGGTCGGGATAGCGCAGCTCGGGCAGGTCGAAGCGGAGTCCGGGCCACTGCCCGGGGGGCGGGAGGTGGTCGCGCGCGAAGGTGTCGACGTGGGCCGAGCGTGCCGGCCCCGGTGTGCCTGCGGGATCCAGGGGATCCACAAGGTCCATGGCGTCTCGCCCCCTTGCCTTGGTGGGCTGCCTCGGTGGGCGTCGTGGTGGGCTCGCACAAGGAGCGTATCGTGTTGGTGACGACAGTCAACGGTTCGCGATAGCGTGAGTGGCGTCCGATGGGGAGAGAGGACGGGCAATGACCGCATTCTCGCTCGAACCGGGGCAGACCGCCTGGTGTGCCGAGCTGCGCGCGCTGGCCGACGGACATCTGCGTCCCCTGGCCGACAAGGGTGAGCCGGGCCATGTCAACCGGCCGCTCGTCGCCGAACTCGGCCGGCTCGGCCTCCTCTCCCGCCTCTTCGCCTCCGGCGCCCTCGACCTCTGCCTCATGCGCGAGTCGCTGGCCCAGGTCTGTACCGAGGCGGAGACGGCGCTGGCCCTCCAGGGACTCGGCGCCCACCCCGTCCACGCCCACGGCACCGAGGCCCAGCGCGGACACTGGCTGCCCCGGGTCACGGACGGCACGGCCGTGGCGGCCTTCGCGCTGAGCGAGCCCGGCGCGGGCTCGGACGCCGCCGCGCTGGCGCTGCGGGCGGACGGGGACGGCACCGGCGGCTGGCGGCTCACCGGCGAGAAGTGCTGGATCTCCAACGCCCCCGGGGCCGACCTCTACACCGTCTTCGCGCGCACCGGTCCCGGCGCCGGAGCCCGCGGAGTCACCGCCTTCCTCGTCCCCGCCGACCGCCCCGGCCTCACCGGCACCCCGCTCGACATGCTCTCCCCTCACCCCATCGGCACCCTCGCCTTCGACGCCGTACCCGTCAGGGCGGACGACGTCCTCGGCGAACCCGGCCACGGGTTCCGGGTCGCCATGGGCACCCTCAACCTCTTCCGGCCGAGCGTGGGCGCCTTCGCCGTCGGCATGGCGCAGGCCGCGCTCGACGCCACCCTCGCGCACACGGCACGGCGCGAGGCGTTCGGCGGCCCGCTGAAGGACCTGCAGACCGTGGCCCACCAGGTCGCCGAGATGGCGCTGCGCACCGAGGCGGCCCGGCTGATGGTGTACGCGGCGGCGGCGGCCCACGACGCGGGGGCGGCGGACGTGCCCCGGCGGTCGGCGATGGCGAAGCTCCTCGCGACCGAGACCGCCCAGTACGTCGTCGACGCGGCCGTCCAACTGCACGGAGCCCGCGCCCTGCGCCGGGGCCACCTCCTCGAACACCTCTACCGCGAGGTGCGCGCGCCGCGCATCTACGAGGGGGCCAGCGAGGTCCAACGGGCCATCATCGCCAAGGAGTTGTACCGCGTATGACCGTCGAGCGCGTCAACCCGGCCGGGCTCTCCCCGGCGACCGGGTTCTCCCACGCCGTCGTCGCCACCGGCTCCCGCGTCGTCTTCCTGGCCGGACAGACCGCGCTGGACGTGGACGGAAAGGTGGTGGGGGAGACCCTGCCGCAGCAGTTCGAGCGAGCGCTGGCCAATCTGCTGGCCGCGCTGCGGGCGGCGGGCGGCACTCCGGCCGACCTCGCCCGGGTCACGGTCTACGCCGTGGACGTCGCCGACTACCGCGCCCACGCCGCCGAACTGGGCGGCATCTGGCGCCGGTCGGCGGGCCGCGACTACCCCGCGATGGCCGTCGTGGGCGCCGTGCGCCTGTGGGACGAACAGGCGCTGGTCGAACTCGACGGCTTCGCCGTGCTGGCGTAGGTCACGCGGGGCGGGCGGAGTCCGGGGACCGAGGGTCGGGGAGGGTTCAGGCCACCACGGCCAGCAGGCCGGCGAACACCCGGTGCGGAGCGACCACGCTGCCGTCGGGGAGCAGTTCGCCGCTGTCGTCGAAGACGATCGCGCCGTTGCACAGGAGGTTCCAGCCCTGCTCGGGGTGGGCCGAGACGATGTGCGGGCCGGCGGCGTCCGCGGACGGGCACGAAGACCGGTGTGAACACATGGTGCACCTCCACGTGGGATGCGAAGAGTGTCGGCGGCGCTGTCGTCGCCTTCGCATGCATAGAAGATGCCCGCGCGGCGAACCGATCGGAACACCCGCCGGGGAAGCGTGACAACACGAGGACAACTCTCGGACGTCCCCGGGACGGAGGGCGTCGGTTCCGGGGCGGAGGGTGCCGGTGCCCCGGGAGGGAACGTGCCGACTTCCCGGGACGGAGGGTGCCGATGCCTCCGGGGACGGGCGGTGCCGACTCCGGGGACGGGCGGTGCCGAGTCCCGGGAAACGGGTGGTGACGACTCCCCGGAGGGAAGGTGCGTGCCGGCTCCCCGGGGACGGAAGGCGCCGGCCCGCCCCCGGCAGTCGTACCGACTCGCCACCGAAGGGGTGATGATCACCGGCCTCGGGCCCTGTACCGGTACCTGTTGAGCACCCTTGCAGGTCCCGTTCCAGGAGGTATCCCATGTCGTTCCGCCAGGCCGCCGGCGCGGCCGCCAGCGTGGCCGCCGGTGCCGCGCTGCTCCTGCTCCTCGCTCCCTCCGCCGTCGCCCTGTCCGCCCCGTCCGACGAGGTGACCGTCGACCCCACCGTCAAGGTCGCCGCCGACGGCACCATCACCCTTTCCGGCACCTACCGCTGCACGGGAGCCGCCGGGCCCGTGTTCGTGGCCTCCACGGTGACCCAGGGCGATCCCTGGGTCAGCCGCCCCGTCGGCGGCTCCTCGGCGGTCTGCGACGGCGCGGAGCACCGCTGGAGCAATTCGGAGAGGAACGCACCCCACGTCCTCGTCCCGGGACCGGCGCAGGTCGAGGCCACGGTGTTCGACCTCAGCGCCACCGGCCTTCCCCTGCCCACGATCCACGCCACCCGGAAGCAGGACATCACCGTCGTGCGGGGCTGAACGGGCGTCCACCGACGCCCGGGACGGGCCCGTGCGGTACCCGGGCCCGTCCCGCACACGTGGCAGTGGCCCGGGCGTTCGTCACGATGGCGGTACGCGGCGTGCCAACCCGCGGCCCCAGGCCTGGCTCGGAGCTTCGATGCAACGGTAGGTCAGCAGGCACAGGGGCAGCAGCACGGTGAAGAACGCCACTTCGAGCGCGGGACTGTCCTGCTGGCGCCGGCCGACCGTACGGTCGATGACCGCCAGCAGCACCGGATGCACCAGATAGACCGAGTAGCTGATCGTTCCCAGCCCGGTCAGGACGCGCGGCAGGCACCGGCCGCGCAATGCCAGTCCAGCGCCGAAGGTAAGCACGGCCAGCAGGAACGCGACAATCCAACCGCGCCTCGTGAAGTGGTCACCATCGCCCCACCCGTACGCACTTCCCACGGCACAGGCGGCCACGACGACGGCGGTGCCGGCCGCGAAGCGCCAGGTGCACTGACCGTTCTCGGCACGGTGGACGGTGGTGCCGAGGAACATCACGGCGAGGATCACCAGGCCCTCCCACAACGGGACGGTGCCGTTGAACGGGACCAGCGCGAGCGCCAGCACCCCGCCCAGCACACCCCCGGCCCCCCGGAGCACGACCGACCCGGTGCCGGCACAGCAGAGGGCGACCCCCATGGCGATCGAGGCGAACGTGATCACCGGGCCGGTGCCGAAGAAGCCGGACAGGGCGGAGGGCGGCAGCGCCACCCCTGCCGCCACGCTCCCGGCGGCGAGCACGGCCAGGATGCCCGCGACCACCGCGGACCGCCGGTGGAGGCGGACCGTGAAGAGAGCGACGACCAGCAGGTAGAAGGACATCTCGTAGGAGAGTGTCCACAGGACGAGCAGGAGACTGGGTGTCCCCAACAGCTCCTGGAGCATGGTGATGTGGGCGACAGCCACGGTGGTGGTGCTCTGAGGGCCAAAGTCACGTATTTCCGCGATGCCCAGGGTGTTGAGGGTCAGGAGCACGGTGACCACAGCCGCCCACAGGGGGTACACACGGAAGATCCGTCCGATCCAGAACGTCCGGACACAGCCCCGGCGCTCCAGCGAGCTGGGGATGATGTAGCCGCTCACCAGGAAGAACACCATGATGCCGTAGCGACTGGTGTTGAAGTACGGCATCAGCTCCCCTCGGAAGTCCGCCATGAAGGTGTACGACGAGTGGTCGAACACCACGAGGAGTGCGGCGATACCGCGCAACGCGTCCAGCCAGCCCAACCGCGACGCACCAGCCGCCGAGAAGGCAGTGAGTGATCGCGACGCGGCAGGCGACGACTGTTTCGGTGAAGCGGTGACGAGGGGTGGGGATTCCATGTGCGAGCAGGGTCCTCTTCGATCAGGCAGGCCCGGTCGGGGTGCGCTGATCACCGAGTTCACCGGCTGGAGCATTGTTCGGCAGTACCGTTCCCGCTGTCGAACAATGAACGGGGTGAAGGTGTGGCGGGGCGTCGTGAGGTGCCGGTGGACCCGACGGCGGGACCGGTGCAGCGGTTCGCGTCCGAGTTACGCAGGCTGAGAGCGGAGGCGGACGGGATCACCTACCGGTCGCTGGCCCGGAGGGCGGGCTACTCGGTGACCACGCTGTCGCAGGCGGCGGCGGGCGAGCAGCTGCCGACGCTGCCGGTGGCCCTGGCCTATGCGGGGGCGTGCGGTGGAGACCTGGCGGAATGGGAGGCCCGGTGGAAGGAGGCGGTGGAGGAGTCCGCCGATGACGGTTCCCGGGACGAGGACGGGACTCCCGCGCCGTACCGGGGTCTGTCGCGGTTCGAGGCCGGGGACAGCGGCCTGTTCTTCGGCCGGGCACAACTCACCGCCGACCTGGTCGACCTGCTGCGCCGTCGGCGGTTCGCCGCGGTTTTCGGCCCCTCCGGCAGCGGCAAGTCCTCCCTGCTGCGGGCCGGCCTGATACCCGTCCTCCGGCAGGCTCAGGAGCCGGGCCTGCGTCCGGCCGCGATCCGGATCCTGACCCCGGGCGAACGCCCCGCCCGCAGCCACACATCCCTCCTCGCACCCGCGATTCCCCGCGACGGCAGCACCGGGGCGGACACGTTCGTGATCGTCGACCAGTTCGAGGAGGTGTTCACCCTCTGCCACGATGCGGCCGAGCGCGGTCGCTTCATCGATCTGTTGCTGACAGCCCGGCAGCCCGAGAGCGGCCTGCGGGTGCTGCTGGTGGTGCGCGGCGACTTCTACGGCCGCTGCGCCGAGCACCGCGACCTGGCCGACGCACTGCGCGACGCCAACCTTTTGGCCGGAGCGATGAGCCGGGCGGAACTGCGCGACGCCGTCGTCAAGCCGGCCACGGCCGCCGGACTGACCGTGGAACGGGCCCTGACCGCCCGGCTGGTCGAGGAGGTCGCCGACGAACCCGGGGGGCTGCCGCTGCTGTCCCACGCACTGCTGGAGACCTGGCGCCGCCGCCGCGGCAAGACACTGACCATGGCGGGGTACGAGGCGGCCGGATGCCTGCACGGCGCGATCGCCAAGACCGCCGAAGGCGTCTACGGCCGGTTCACCGAAGACCAGGCGGCTGCCGCCCGTCGGGTGTTGCTGCGCATGGTCGCCCCCGGGGACGGTACTCCCGACACCGGCCGTCCCGTCGAGCGCGTGGAACTGCCCGGCACCGGCCGGGACGACACCGACCAGGTGGTGGAGGCACTCGCCGGGGCGCGGCTGCTCACCCTGGACGGCGACACGGTCGAGACAGCGCACGAGGCCCTGATCACGGCCTGGCCCCGGCTGCGCGGGTGGATCGAGGAAGACCGCGAACGCCTGCGTGTGCACCGGAACCTGACCGAAGCGGCGCTCACCTGGCAGGAACTGGGTCAGGAGAAGGACGCTTTGTGCCGCGGGAGCCGGCTCGGCGCCGCCCAGGAACACTTCGGCGGCGCATCGCGCGAGGACCTGAACGACTTGGAGCGCGCTTTCCTGGACGCGAGCCGTGACCACGAGCAGAAGGGCCGTCGCCGGTACCGGCTGGTGCTCACCGCGGTCACCGCCACCCTGTGCCTCACCCTCGTCGCCGTCGGCCTCGCCGTGGGGCAGCGGCAGAGCGCGGTCACCGCCCAGCACCTGGCCCAGTCCCGGCAACTGGCCGCCCGGTCCAGTGCACTGCTGGACACCGACCCCGACCTCGCGTCCCTGCTCGCTGTGCACGCCTACCGCACCAGCCCGACCCGCGAAGCCACCGCCGCCCTGTATGCCGCCGCGGCGCTACCGCTGCGCGAGCGACTGATCAGCGGCACCGAACCCGTGGACTCCATCGCTCTCAGCCCGGACGGACATACCCTCGCAGTCCAGAGCAGAGACGGCAGAGTGCGGATCTGGGATCTGCCCGGAGGCCGACTCCGGCACACGTTCACCGGCCCCGACGGCAGCGAAGTCGCGGCGTTCAGCCCCGATGGACGCACCCTCGCCGTCGCCACCGGCGGGGTGATGCACCTGTGGGATCCCGCCACCGGCAGGAAACTCGGAACCCTCACCATCCCTGGCGGTTCGGTACGCGGGATCGCCTTCAGTCCTGACGGACGTGCCGTGGCCGCCGCCTCCGCGACGGTCGTACGGGTGTGGGACGTGGCCACCGGCCGCAAGCGGCACGGCTTCACCGGCCACTCCGACCCCCAGGCGGTCACCTTCGGCCCTGACGGACGGACCCTCATCGCGGTGAGCCTCGGCGGACTGGTGCGTGTGTGGGACGTGACCACCGGCCGCACCCGGGCCACCCACGACGGCCGAACTGACGGCACGGTGGTGGCTCTCAGCCCCGACGGCCGGACCTACGCGGTTGTCCGCACCGACGGTTCGGTGCAACTGCGGGAGGTGGCCACCGGCATCGTCCAGCACACCATCAGGGACGGTGCCGTCGGGTCGAACGAGGTGGCCTTCGCCCCCGACGGGCGGACCCTCGCCATCCCTGGCTCAGGGGATACGGTGCGACTGTGGGACATCGCTTCCGGCACGGAGCGGGCCGCCGTGACCGCCGGTCACCACGGACGGGGCATGAAAGTGGCCCTGAGCTCTGACGGCCGCACCCTGGTGACCAGCAGCAACTCGGGTCCTGTCATCCGCGTCAACCGCCTGCCCGCCTATCCTCCGCAGACCACTCTGCCCGGCCCCGTCGGCACGTACATCGGCGACTTGGTCTTCAGTTCGGACGGACGCACGGTGGCCACAGTCCGCCAAGGGCCGCCCGGCCGTGGGTCGGTACAGCTCTGGGATGCCGGGACCGGTGATCGCGAAGCCGTCCTGGCGCTCGACACCGACACCGACTCGGCACCCGGAGGAAAGCAACCGCCCGTCACGGTTCTCCGCCTCGGGGCCGTGGGGTTCGACCTGACCGGGCACGCCCTGGCTGCCAGGGTCGTCGAGGACAGGGCCACCAAGAACAGGGTGATCGAGGTCCGGGAGGTCGCCACGGGCCGCCTTCGCCGAAACCGTGCCCTGGGCGCCGTCCACACTGCGGTCTTCAGCAGTCCCGACGGGACACGGCTCGCCATCGTCGGCAGCGAGGGATCGGTGCGGATGTGGAACCTTTCCACCGACGTGCTGCACACCGTTCGCACCGGCCACGGCCAGACCGTCAGGGCTGTGGCGTTCACCCCGGACGGCCGCACACTCGCCGTCGTGGACATCGAGGCCGACGGCGACCGGGTCAGGCTGCTCGACGCCGGGACAGGCCGCGCACAGCGCACCGTCAAGCCGGGCACCGGGAGCCCGCTGTCCCTCGCGTTCACCCCGGACGGGCACACCCTGGCCACCGCAGGCGGCGGCAGCGGATCCGTGAAGACATGGGACACGCGCACCGGTCGGCTCCAAGACAGCTTCCGTGTCGGCGGTGAGGTGGCGTCGCTGGCCTTCAGCCCCGATGCGCGCACCCTGGCCGTGAGCAGCGCGAGAGGAGTCCAGCTGTGGGACCTCGCCACCAGCCAGATCAGAATCACCCTGCCGACCCGCTCGCGGGGAACAGTCGCGTTCAGCCCGGACGGACGGACCCTGGCCGTCGGCACGGGCGGTTCCGTCGGACTGTGGAGCGTCGACCTGCCCGACCCGGCCCGCGCGATCCGTACCGTCTGCGAGGCCGTCGGCGCCACTCTCACCCCACTGGAACAGTCCCGCTACCTGCACGACCAGTCCGCTCAAGACGACTGCCGGCCGACCGTGTGACAGGACCACACCGCATCCTCCACGGCGGCGGTGTCGCTGCCACACGCCGACAGGCGCCACGCGTCCGGGGTCCAGGTGAAGATCGCGTCCTGGCCGAAGCGCCGCCCCAGTTCCCGCGCGGCGTCCTCGCTCATGCTGACGACAGCGACGCTCTCCTCGGTGTGCGAGCCGCGCGCGTCGCCCCCGCCGCGGGTCACCAGGTGAGTCCTCGCCGGTCGAGCTCGTCGAGCAACAGGCCGCGATGCAAGGGCTTTGGATCACGGCAAGAGGGTCAGCGGGTGGGCGGGGCGAACTCGGGCTGGTCGAGCAGGCGCAGCCAACTTCCGTCGGGCTGGCGCCTGACGACCTGCGCCCGCGCGCCGGCCCCGTCCTTCGGCGGGGTCGAGGTGAGGGCGATGCCGCCGCTGACCAGCGTCGGCAGCGGCTGTTCCGGCTCGAAGCGGGGAGCGTGGGCCAGAACCTTCTCCCACAGCGCGCGGATCGCATCCCGCCCCACCGTCAGCTCGCCGGGCGGGTAGGCCATCACCGCGTCCTCTTCGTAGAGCGCGGCGACCCCGGCCGCGTCACCGGCGTTGGACCGCTCGACGAACAAGCGGGTGATGTCCTCGGGGCGCATGGCCTTCTCGTACTCCGGCATGGGTTCCTCCTGATGTCGGGCTCCTGTGCTCCTCAAGCCTGGTCGCCCGCCGATCAGAAGTCCAACAGATGGATTTTCTATAAACTAGAATCCCTAGTCATGGAACTGAGGCAGCTGGAATACTTCGTCGCGGTCGCCGAGGAACGGAACTTCACCCGTGCGGCCGAGCGGGTGCACATCAGCCAGTCCGGCGTCAGTGCCCAGATCCGCCAGCTCGAACGGGAACTCGATGCCGAGTTGTTCGACCGTTCCGCCCGCACCGTCACCCTCACCGTCGCGGGGAAGGCCGCCCTCGAACACGCCCGCGCCGCACTCGCGGCAGCCGGGGCCGTCGGCCAGGCGGTGGGCGAGGTGACCGACCTGATCCGGGGCCGGCTCACCGTCGGCATGGTCATCGGCTGCACCCTCACCCCGCTGTTCGACGCCCTCGCCGCATTCCACGAGGCGCATCCCGGCGTGGAGATCTCGCTGCTGGAGGACAGCTCCGACCGGCTCGTCGAAGGGGTGCGGACCGGCACCGTCGACCTGGCACTCGTCGGGGCCGCAGCCGCCACCCCCGACGGGCTGGACGCGCTGACGATCATCAGCGAACGGCTCGTCGCGGCGGTCCCGGCCGGGCACCCCTTGGCGGAACGGCGGCGGGTCACCCTGCGTGACCTGATCGCCCATCCGATCGTGTGCATGCCGCCCGGTACCGGCCTGCGCGCGGTGTTCGACCAGGCCTGTGCCGCACAGAACCTCCAGTCCGCGATCGCACTGCAGGCCAGCGCCGCGGACGCCATCGCCGACCTCGCCGCCCGCGGGCTCGGCGTCGCCGTCCTCAGCGGCTCGATGGCCGCGAGGTACCGCGACCGGCTCACCGCCCGCACCATCGACGACGTCGAAACACCGGCATTGCTCGCCCTGGTCTGGCGGAGCACGCACAATCCCTCGGTACGCGAACTGCTCGTGCACAGCCGACGAGCCTTCGCGGACCTTCCGGGGTTGCGCCAGTAAGGTCGGCCGACGGCTTCACCGCGAACCCACGGGACTACTCCCCGATGTGAGGCGACAGACCCTCGGGGAACAGCTGTCAGGCCATGTGCCGGCACGGGTCCCGGGTAGATCCGCGGCACGGGCTGTCCAGCACCCTGACCCACAGGGCACACTCCGCCCACACCGTGTTGACGGGGGAGCCGTAGGCGTGCCCCCAGACGTCGAGCCGGTGCGACACCAGCCGACGCGCGAGACGCGCCCCGCGCGGTGTGGAGCTGAAGCGCATCGTGAACTCGTCCGTCGCGGTGCCCGCTCCTGCCGCGCCGTACGTTTCGGTCGCCGCGGCGAGGGCGGGAGAGTGCTCGCTGTTCATGACGCCCACGCTGCCGGGCACACCCTGCCGCGCCCAGGCCCGCCGCGCACACGGCGAGGCGTTGTGGGCGACGGCGTGTTCCGTGTGAGCGGCGGTGTGCGGCTCCGCCCACGAGGCCCACGAGGCCCACGGGCGCGAGCTCGTGACGCGATCATGTGCGGGGTGCTCGCGGCATCCCGCTTGATGCCGCGAGCACCCCGAGCCGGTCAGTTGACGGCCAGGACCGCTGTGTTGTTCGTGAGGTCCGGGTCGAAGACGAACGGGTCCGTCCCGAACTCGCCGTACGCGGGGTGGATGCTCACGGCGCCGGTCGCGCCGGGCACCACGGTGTCGATGCGCACGGAGAACGCGAACGTGCGCTGGGTGTTCTCCACGACCCAGTACCGCAGGTTGCAGTCGTAGCGCGGGGCGCCCGTCTGCTTCGGGTAGTAGCCGCCGGTGAGGGTGTGCGGGGAGCAGCCGGACGGTACGCCGGTGACCGTGGTGCCCTGGGGCACGATCAGCCGGACCTCGGCGACCGGGTCGCCGGAGCCGAGGTTGCCGAACCAGGCCGGGCCGTTGTTCTTGAACGTGAGCTTGGCCGTGGCCGTCGTACCCGCCGCGCCGGAGACGGTGTCACCGGTGACGGAGAAGTCCGCCGTGTTCTTCGCGCCGATCTGGAGGACCGTGTAGTCGTTGTCGGAGTCGAGGTCCTGGGCGCCGCCACCCGGCTCGACGTCGATGTCGAGCCGTTCGTTCAGCGCGTGCGGGGCGAGTCGCACCGTCAGCGGCTCGGGCAACTCGAAGGAGTCTCCCGGTGCCAGCACCTGGTCGAACGTGCAGATCGCCTTGTTCGACGGCGCGTAGTCGTCGCCGCTCGTCGTGGTGTAGGTGCAGGCGTCGTACCGGGTCAGATCCGTCAGGCCGTACGAGGCGTACAGCTTGACGCTGATCCCGTTCGCGCTCTCGTTGCCGTTGTTGGTGACCTTGAACGGGATCGTCCGCTCGTCGCCGGGCCGGCCGTCCTCGATGCCGGCGATGGGGGCGAGGGCGAGGTCGGGCCCGGAGCCGACGGTGAGCGTGGTGTCGAAGCTCTTGTGCGGCGCGGTGAGCGTGCCGCCGGGGCCGCCGGTGGCCGTGGCCTCGTAGGTGATCTTTCCCTTCGCGCCGACAGCGGCGCCATCGGCCGCGCGCACCGTCAGGAACACCTGGTCCTTGTAGTCGCCCCCGATCGCGGGAACCACAGGAACGTCGCACACCGCACGCGTGCCGCTCGGCGTGCAGTTGTCGGGCCAGGTCACCTCGGCGACCCCGGCGAGGCCGGAGATGTCGACGGTGAGCCTGCCGTCGGTCACCGTGAAGTTCTCGTTGTCGTGGTAGAGGCCGACGCCGAGGGTCCGGGACTGCGGCCGGCCGCCGTCGGTGCCGAGCGGCAGCGTCTGCTGGTACGGCTCGTGGACCCACAACTGGTCGGTCTGCGGCGGGTCGGCGTCGGCGAACGCGGGCGCGGCGAGACCGGCGGTCAGCAGGCCCGCCACCGCCATGGCGGCGCCGGACCTGAGACGTAACGGGTATCCAGCGGAGAACAGTCTCATTGCTTTCCCCAAGGGTGTGATGGCGCGACTGGCGCACCGGTGGTCCCGGAGCACCGGCAAGATCATCACATGGCGGGACGGCCCGCCGCGCCCGGGTTTTCCGGCCCTTTCGGAGAACATCCGGCCGCCGGCCGACCGGCTCGCTTTTCCCGAGGACATCGAGGGCGTCTGCGGGCCGGACGCCGGACCGCCCACGCGTAGCCGCCCGTAGCCGACCCGCTCGGATCGGGCGGCTACGGGCGTGCCCGGCCCGAGCGGATCAGCCGATCAGGTCGAGGGTGTCCTTCCTTGCCCGTTGGTTGATCTTCATGATCTCTGCGGCCCTTTCGGTCGCCTCGTCCAGATCATCGGGCGACAGGCTCGCGCACACGTCGGGCAGACTGCCGCCCGTGTACGTGAGGAGCGCGGTGGCGCACTGGTCGACGGGGTCGGCGTCTCCCGAGTCCTCCTGGTCCTGACCTGCGGCCCCGTTCGGCGCGTCGGGAGCTCCAGGGTCCGCGGTCTCGCCGGAGGAGCCGGGCAGCCCCAGACCGGCCGAGGCGCCCGGTACCTGCTGTCCGTCGGCGGCGGAAGAGCTCCCCGTGTCATCGCCGGAGCAACCGCCGGCGAACGCCAGGGCGGCCAGTGCGAGGACGGCCGGGAACGTACGGTGGTGCACAGGTTCTCCCCGAAATGTCTACGAAAGCGATCAGGCGTCAGGCTGGCAGACCCACCCGGCGGACGTACCGGCGGTGACGATCCTGTGACAGTGCGTTCTCTGGATCGCACGCTCGTGCGGGTGGCTTGCGGGAGACGGTGTCGGCGCCAGGGCATTGCCGGGAGAGGCGGGGCCGCCGCGGGGCGGTGGCCGCCCGCTCGGCTGCCTGAGCCGCGACCGACGGTGAGCGCTTGTACGGGTGAACTTCAGGGGTTCGGTGACCTCGCGGACGTGTGCTTCCTGGCGTGGACGTCGGTTGGCGCGGGTGGTTGAGGGGAGCGGGCGGGGCTGGAGCGGGCGGAGTTCCCGGCGTTCTTCCGGGGCGTGGCCAGGCTGGAGGCGGAGGCGGTCGAGCTGCATGTGTACGACACGCGCTTGCTCACCGGGCAGGACCGCAATGTCGAGATCCAGGTCATGCCCCTGCAACGGGAGGATCGCGCAGGACTTGCAGGTCCGTTCACCTTGATCGAGACCAAGTCGGGGCAGCGGATCGCGTACGTGGAGGTTCAGAAAAGCAGTCACCTTTACACCGAGCGGACACCCGTCCGAGAGCTTGAGTCGCAGTATGGGATTATCCGGGCCCAGGCGCTCACTCCACGAGAGTCGACGCCCCTGCGTCCGCGCAGCCGTCCGGACTCGGACTCCTGGCTCGCAAAAGCTGCCCGTCCGTTCTGCCGGGTTTGGGTAAGCTGCTCGGCCGTGTGGAGACAAGTAGTGCTGGAAGCCTTTCCTGAAGCAGGGATCCGGGAGCCGGTCGACGCGTCAGCGCTTGCCGGGGCTGAGCTGCGGCTCGGGCGAAGTCTGCCGACGGAGCTCAAGCAGTTGCTTCTGGAGAGCAACGGTGTGATCGGCCGCACTCACGTCGACACCGTCTGGACTGTCGACCAGATCGTCGAGCAGAACCTCTTCTTCTGGTCCGACGAATCCTTGGCTCGGCTCTATATGTCTTTCGATGCCTTTTTGTTTTTCGGGGACAACGGGGGCGGTGATCAATTCGCCTTCGTGCAGAAGCCTGAGCGTGCGGACGTGTTCGTCTGGGAGCACGAGAGCGACAGCCGCCGATGGGTGGCCAACGACCTGCGGGACTACCTCGGCCGTTCGCTGCGTGCCGGTGGCGACGACTGGTATCAGTAAACGGACCAGGGCGACCAGGCAAGCTCAGGCCGGCAAGTTCAGGTCAGGTCGCTCATGGCGCCGATCAGAAGGATCAGCACCAGTGCCCCGTAAACGACGATCCCGACAGTCGCCGAGACCTTGACCCCCTTGCTCAGCCGCCCGCTGCGCCGGGTGACGGCCGAGCACGACAGCCACAGCCCCAGCACCGGCGCGACCAAGAACCCGAATATCACCAACCCGCTGCTGCTCTCCTCGCTTTTCATCTGCGAAATCATCAGCCCCATGAAAGGGATGAGCGCAAGGGCGAGGACCAGCCGGCAGACGCGGGACACCGGGCCTCGGGGGGCCTTGCCCACCGGGGACCGAGGCGGCTGCGACGGCACGAAGACGGTCTGCTGCGGTGGCAGGAAGGTCGGCTGCTGCGACGGACCGAAACCGGGCTGCTGCGGTGGCACGAAGGCAGGCCGTTGCGGTGGCCCGAAGGCGGGCTGCCGCGGCGGCGGTGTCGGAACAGGTTCCCGCAGGGCCGCGCGCATCGACTCCGCGTCCGGGTAGCGCTGGTCCGGGTCCTTCGCCAGGGCGCGGGCCAGTACGGCCTCCGCCACCGGGCCCGCCGCGATGCCCAGGGAGGCGAGGGTGGGCGGCGGGGCGGTGAGGTGCAGGTAGCCGACCGAGTAGCCGGAGTCCGCCTCGAAGGGGAGGCGCCCGGTGAGCATCTGGAACAGCATCACGCCGACCGAGTAGAGATCGGAGCGGGGGTCGATGCCGGAGCGGCCGAGCACCTGTTCGGGTGACATGAAGTGCGGGGTGCCGATCATCAGGCCGGTTCGCGTGAGAATGGTCCCGGTCCCCTCGGCGGCCCGCGCGATGCCGAAGTCCGCCACCTTCGCGGTGCCGTCCGTCGCCAGCAGTACGTTCCCCGGCTTGATGTCGCGGTGGACCAGCCCTTGCGCGTGGGCCACGGCGAGTCCGGCCAGTACCTGCGAGGCGAGGTCGAGAGCCTGTGTCACCGGCAGGTGGCGTCGTGCGGCCAGCAGATCGGCGAGGCTGCGGCCCTCGACGAGTTCCATCACGATGTACGGGACGGGTTCGTCCCCCATGTCGTGGACCGCCACGACCTGCGGATGGCTGATGGCGGCCATGGCCTGGGCCTCACGCCGGAACCGGGCCGGATATCCGTCGTCCGACGACAGGTCGGCCAGCATCACCTTGAGCGCGACCGTACGGGCCAGCTTCGTGTCGTAGGCCCGGAAGACCTCGGCCATGCCGCCGCTGCCGAGCTTCGCGTCGATCCGGTAGCGGCCACCGGCCAGCGTCGTTCCAGGTCCCCATGTGTCCCCCACGGCGCCGATCATGGCACAAGTCGCCTACGACCAGGCGAAGTTGATCAATTGGCTCGTCAATGTCCCGGAAATGGTCGGATCGGACATCGGATGACTTCCGCATGCCGGGCGAATGACCGGCCTGCGCGGGTCGATCCTGCGGGTCGGCCCGCGCCGCACTCACCCTTTCGGCCTCCCCAGACATGCGCCCCCCGCCCGTCGATGGTGCCCTGAGGTGAAGCCCGCCGAGAGGAGCAGTCGTGCCCGCGAACCAGGGGCGAGGTACCGCCGGGATGGACGGCACCGCCAGTGAGCTGCTGCTGCGCACCGGGCGGTTCTTCCGGCGCGGTGAGACCTCCGCCGATCTGCGCACCCTCTCCAAGGAGGGCGGGCGCGGCGGCGACGTCTTCTACCGGGACCGGTGGAGCCACGACAAGGTCGTGCGCTCCACGCACGGGGTCAACTGCACCGGTTCCTGCCGGTGGAAGGTGTACGTCAAGGACGGCATCATCACCTGGGAGACCCAGGAGACGGACTACCCGAGCGTCGGCCCGGACCGCCCCGAGTACGAGCCGCGCGGCTGCCCGCGCGGGGCGGCCTTCTCCTGGTACACGTACTCGCCGACCCGCGTGCGCTACCCGTACGTCCGCGGCGTGCTCCTGGAGATGTACCGGGAGGCGAAGGCGCGCACCGGGGATCCGGTCACGGCGTGGGCCGACATCCAGGCCGACCCCGAGCGGCGCCGGCGCTACCAGCAGGCCCGCGGCAAGGGCGGCCTGGCACGGGCGAGCTGGGACGAGGCCGTGGAGATCGCCGCCGCCGCGCACGTCCACACCATCAAGGCGTACGGCCCCGACCGTATCGCCGGCTTCTCGCCGATCCCCGCGATGTCCATGGTCTCGCACGCCGCCGGGGCCCGGTTCCACTCGCTCATCGGCGCCCCCATGCTGTCGTTCTACGACTGGTACGCCGATCTGCCGGTCGCCTCCCCGCAGGTCTTCGGCGACCAGACGGACGTCCCGGAGTCGGGGGACTGGTGGGACGCGGCGTACCTGATGATGTGGGGCTCCAACGTCCCGGTCACCCGGACCCCGGACGCGCACTGGATGGCCGAGGCGCGCTACCGCGGCCAGAAGGTCGTCGTGGTCTCCCCGGACTACGCCGACAACACCAAGTTCGCCGACGAGTGGCTGCACCCCCACCCCGGCACCGACGGGGCGCTGGCCCTCGCGATGGGCCACGTCGTGCTCAAGGAGTTCTTCGTCGACCGGCAGGTGCCGTTCTTCACGGACTACGTCCGGCGGTTCACCGACCTGCCGTTCCTCGTCACCCTGCGGGAACGCGACGGCGGGCACGTCCCGGACAAGTTCCTGCGCGCCTCCGACCTCGGCGACACCGCGGAGGGCGCGGAGTGGAAGACGGTCGTCCTCGACGACGACACCGGCAAGCCGGAGGTCCCCGGCGGGTCGCTCGGCTTCCGCTGGACCGAGTCGGGCGAGGGCCGGTGGAACCTGGAACTCGGTGACCTGAAGCCACGGCTCACGCTGCACGAACGTGACGGAGCCGTCCCGACCGAGGTGCTGCTGCCCCGCTTCGACACCGACGGCGGACCGCACGGCCAGGGCAGCGGCGCGGTCCGCGCAGCCGGCGTCCCCGCCGTCCGCGTCGGCGATCACCTGGTGACGACCGTGTACGACCTGCTGCTCGCCCAGTACGGCGTCGGCCGCGCCGGACTGCCCGGCACCTGGCCGAAGGGGTACGAGGACGCGTCCGTCCCCTGCACGCCCGCCTGGCAGGAGGTCCACACCTCCGTCCCGGCCGCGGCGGCCGTCCGTACCGCACGGGAGTTCGCGGACACCGCCGAGCGGTCCCGGGGCCGCTGCATGATCCTCATGGGCGCCGGCACGAACCACTGGTTCCACGCCGAGACGACCTACCGGGGCTTCCTCGCCCTCCTCCAGCTCACCGGCTGCCAGGGCCGCAACGGCGGCGGCTGGGCGCACTACGTCGGCCAGGAGAAGTGCCGCCCGGCGACCGGCTGGGCCACCCTCGCCGCCGCGTCCGACTGGTCGCGTCCGCCGCGGCAGATGATCGGCACCGCCTACTGGTTCCTCAACACCGACCAGTGGCGCTACGACCACTACCGCGCCGACGTCCTCGCCTCCCCGCTCGGCAGCGGGGCCTTCGCCGGGATGACGGCCGCCGACTGCCTCGCCCAGTCGACCCGTTCGGGCTGGATGCCCTCCTACCCCACGTTCGACCGCAACCCGCTCGACCTGTGCGACGAGGCGGGCGACCAGGACCCGGCCGCGTACGTGGTGGACCAACTCAAGGAAGGCAAGCTGGGATTCGCCGGAGAGGACCCGGACGCCCCCGCCAACTGGCCCAGGATCGTGACCCTTTGGCGGGCGAACCTGCTCGGCTCGTCGGCGAAGGGCACCGAGTACTTCCAGAAGCACCTGCTCGGCACCTCCTCCTCGCTCGGCGCCGAGGAGGCCGCCCCCGACGAGCGTCCCCGCGACGTGCGCTGGCACGAGAAGGCGCCCGAGGGGAAGCTCGACCTGCTGCTGTCGCTGGACTTCCGCATGACCTCCTCCACCCTCATGTCGGACGTCGTCCTGCCGGCCGCCACCTGGTACGAGAAGCACGACCTGTCCAGCACGGACATGCACCCCTACGTGCACTCCTTCACCCCGGCCGTCGACCCGCCGTGGCAGGCCCGCACCGACTTCGCCGCCTTCCACGCCCTGGCCCAGTCCTTCTCCGCGATGGCGGCGAGGCACCTCGGCGTGCGCCGCGACATCGTCGCCACCGCCCTCCAGCACGACACCCCGGGCGAGACCGCGCAGCCCGGGGGCGTGGCCCTGGACTGGCGCAAGGGCGAGTGCGAGCCCGTACCGGGGAAGACCATGCCCCAACTGACCGTGGTGGAGCGGGACTACGGCGCGATCGGCGAGAAGATGGCGACCCTCGGTCCGCTGGCGGAGAAGCTCGGCCTGCCGGTCAAGGGCATCGCCTTCGACGTGGCGGAGGAGGTGCGGCTGCTCGCCGACCGGCACGGCATCCGTATGGCCGGGCCGGCGGTGGGACGGCCGCTCCTCGACACCGCGGTCAAGGCCGCGAACACGATCCTCGCCCTGTCCGGAACCACCAACGGCCACCTCGCCACCCAGGGCTTCCACACCCTGGAGCGCCGCACCGGGCAGCCGATGGCCCACCTCGCCGCCGAGCACGAGGGCAAGCGCATCACGTACGCCGACACCCAGGCGGCACCGGTCCCGGTCATCACCTCCCCGGAGTGGTCGGGCAGTGAGGCGGGCGGGCGCCGCTACACCGCCTTCACCCTCAACACCGAGCACGCCAAGCCCTGGCACACCCTCACCGGACGCCAGCACTTCTTCCTCGACCACGACTGGATCCACGAACTCGGCGAGGCGCTGCCCGTCTACCGGCCGCCCCTGGACATGCGGCGGCTCTTCGGCGACCGGGTCTCCACCGGCGACGACGGTCGGGCGGAGGTGACCGTCCGCTACCTCACCCCGCACAGCAAGTGGTCCATCCACTCCGAGTACCAGGACAACCTGCTGATGCTGTCGCTGTCCCGCGGCGGCCAGAACATCTGGATGTCCCCGCAGGACGCCGAGACGATCGGCGTGCGCGACAACGACTGGATCGAGGCGGTCAACCGCAACGGCGTCGTCGCGGCCCGCGCGGTCGTCAGCCACCGCATGCCGCAGGGGACGGTGTACATGCACCACGCGCAGGACCGCGTCGTCGGCACCCCCAAGACGCAGACGACGGGCAAGCGCGGCGGAACCCACAACTCCCTCACCCGGCTGCTGCTCAAGCCGTCCCATCTCATCGGCGGATACGCCCAGTTGAGCTGGGCGTTCAACTACCTGGGGCCGACCGGGAACCAGCGCGACGAGATCACGGTCATCCGGCGCCGCACCGAACCGGTGGAGTACTGACATGCGCGTCATGGCACAGATCGCGATGGTCATGAACCTCGACAAGTGCATCGGCTGCCACACCTGTTCCGTCACCTGCAAACAGGCGTGGACGAACCGTGGTGGCATGGAGTACGTCTGGTTCAACAACGTCGAGACCCGCCCCGGGCAGGGATATCCGCGCCGCTACGAGGACCAGGAGGCGTGGAAGGGCGGCTGGGAACTCAACAAGCGCGGCCGGCTGAAACTGAAGGGCGGCGGACGCTTCTCCAAGCTCGCCAACATCTTCTCCAACCCCAAGCTGCCCAACATCAGCGACTACTACGAGCCGTGGACGTACGAGTACGCCAACCTCGTCGACGCCCCTCTCGGCGACGACATCCCCGTGGCCCAGCCGCGCTCGCTCCTCAGCGGGAAGCCCTTCAAGATCGAGTGGAGCGCCAACTGGGACGACAACCTCGGTGGCGTCAGCGAACACGGCGCCCTGGACCCGATGGTGGCCAAGGTCCGTGAACAGGCTTCGGAGAAAGTGAAGTTCGCCTTCGAGCAGACCTTCATGTTCTATCTGCCGCGCATCTGCGAGCACTGCCTGAACCCGTCCTGCGTCGCCTCGTGCCCCTCCGGCGCGATGTACAAGCGGCAGGAGGACGGCATCGTCCTGGTCGACCAGGACCAGTGCCGGGGCTGGCGCATGTGCGTCACCGGCTGCCCGTACAAGAAGGTCTACTTCAACCACCGCACCGGCAAGGCCGAGAAGTGCACGCTGTGCTACCCGCGCCTCGAAGTCGGCCTGCCCACCGTCTGCTCCGAGACCTGCGTCGGACGGCTGCGCTACCTCGGCGTCATGCTCTACGACGCCGACAAGGTCCTGGAAGCGGCCTCCGCCCCCGACGACACCGACCTCTACGAGGCCCAGCTCGGTGTGTTCCTGGACCCCGAGGACCCCGTCGTGCGCCGGGAGGCGGAGCGCGCGGGCATCGCCCAGGACTGGATCGACGCGGCCCGTCGCTCCCCCGTCCACGCCCTCATCAGCAAGTACAAGGTGGCGCTCCCGCTCCATCCGGAGTACCGCACGATGCCGATGGTCTGGTACATCCCGCCGCTCTCCCCGGTCGTCGAGGCCCTCACCGAGACCGGCTTCGACGGTGAGGACGCCGACAACCTCTTCGGCGCCATCAGCACCCTGCGCATCCCCCTGGAGTACCTCGCCGAACTGTTCACCGCCGGTGACACCGCGCCCGTACGCGCCTCGCTGGAGAAGCTCGCCGCGATGCGCGCCGCGATGCGCCCCGGGCTGCTCGCCGGCGACCCCTCGGGCCAGGCCCCGGTCGACGCGCGGATCGCCCGGTCGGCCGGCATGTCCGGCGACGACATGTACGCGATGTACCGGCTGCTGGCCATCGCCAAGTACGACGAGCGGTACGTGATCCCCACCGCCGCCGTCGGCGACGCACGGCGGCTGGAGGAGTCCGTCCTGCCCGACGAGTGCAGCCTCGACTACGCGGGCGGCCCCGGCATGGGCGGCTCAGGACCCTACGGCGAGGGGTCCGGCGAGTCCCCGCCGATGTCCGTGGAGAACTTCCACGTCCTGCGCGACCGCCAGACCGCGGACACGCCCGCCGACACCGGCCGCAGCCGCGTCAACCTCCTCAACTGGGACGGCCTGGGCCGCCCCGACGGCCTGTTCCCCGACCGGAACGGCGGGACCGGCAAGAACGACGGGACCGGCGGCACCGGCACACCGGGCAGCGGTCCGCACCCACCCGGGAACGCGAACGACGACGAGGAGGAGAGATGACCGCCCCGCACGCCGTCGTCCACGTGGCGGCCGCCCGCTGTCTGGCCTACCCCGACGACGAGTTCCACGCCGGACTCGGTGTCCTGCGCACGGCCCTCGACGAACGACCGGGCCCGGGAAGAGCGGAGTTGCGCGCCTTCCTCGACCACGCGGGCGGCACGGACCCCGACCGGCTCCGGCAGGACTACGTCCGGACGTTCGACTTCTCCGGCCGCCGCTGCCTGTACCTCACCTGGTGGACCGACGGCGACACCCGCCGCCGCGGCCGCTCCCTGGTGCGCCTCAAGGAGATCTACCGGGAGCACGGCTGGGAGCACGCGGACACCGGCGAACTCCCCGACTTCCTCCCGGCCGTCTGCGAGTTCTGCGCCCTCACCGGCACCGACACCCTCCTGCGCGAGAACCGCCCGGCGCTGGAACTGCTGCGCTTCGCCCTCGTCGACGCCGCCTCGCCCTGGGCCGGCGTCCTCGAAGCCCTGGTCGCCACCCTTCCCGGCGCCTCCCCCCGCGACCGTGCCGCCGCCCAGGCCATGGCACGGAGCGGACCACCGCGCGAGGACGTGGGACTCGCGCCGTACGGAACCCCGCTCCTGGAGGTGGTCACCCGATGAGCCTCGCCGACAGCCTCCTGTGGACGGCCATGCCCTACGTCACGATCGTCCTGCTCGTCGGCGGGATCATCTGGCGCTACCGCTACGACAAGTTCGGCTGGACGACCCGCTCCTCGCAGCTCTACGAGTCGAGGCTGCTGCGGATCGCGTCCCCGGTGTTCCACTACGGCATCCTCTTCGTCCTCGTCGGCCATCTGGTCGGACTGTTCGTCCCCGACTCCTGGACCAGCGCCATGGGGATCAGCGAGTCCACGTACCACAACCTCTCCCTCTACAGCGGCACGCTCGCCGGCCTCGCCACCGTCGCCGGCATCGCGGTGCTGATCTACCGCCGCCGCACCAACGGACCGGTCTTCCTCGCCACCACCCGCAACGACAAGCTCATGTACGTCGTCCTGCTCGCCGCCATCCTCATGGGCATGATCGCCAAGCTCGCGCACGCGGGAGGCCACGGGTACGACTACCGCACCACCATCTCCCCGTGGCTGCGCAGCGTCTTCACCCTGAGTCCGGACTACGAGCGGATGAACGGCGTGCCGGTCGCCTACCAGATCCACATCGTCATCGGGTGCGTCCTCATCGCCCTCGTCCCCTACACCCGGCTGATCCACATGTTCAGCGCCCCCGTGCAGTACCTCTTCCGCCCCTACATCGTGTACCGCAGCCGTGAACGCGGTCAGCTCGGCACCCGTTCCGAGCGGCCCGGATGGGAGCGAGTGCAGTGACCGCCCAGACCGCCCAGGCGGCGCCCCGCCCCCCCGGGCCCCCCCCGGCCGGGGGCGGGGCAGAAGCCCCCCCCCCCCCCCGCCCCCCCCAGACCCCCCCCCCCCCCCC